>JAAZAD010000513.1 GCA_012514505.1 Rhodococcus sp. (in: high G+C Gram-positive bacteria)
CGGGAATCACGTCCTGCAGCGACTCCGGGAACAGGTCCGGCGCAAGTTGACTGTCCACGATGGCCTTCCACCACTGTGCAGGCAGGATGTTGGAGACTTAGGCGTTGAAGAACGGACCCGACGCGACCGATTCGCCGAGGGCACTGATGTAGGGCCCGAGACCGTCGAGCGCACCCGCGATATTCTCCTTGTTCGCCTGAAGGTTGGCAGTGACGAGATTGAGTTTCTCGAGCGTCGGGGCCATCTGTGCCTGATTGTCCTGCACCAGTCCGCTCAGCTGCCGCGAGACCGCGGAGACGTTGGCGATCAGTTCGGTGATGGCGTCGCGGCGCAAGGTCAGCTCTCCGAAGAGTGCGTTCGCATCGACGATCAGTTCATTGACCTGATCGCTGCGCTCGGAGAGGATTCCGGTCACCTGTTCGGCGCGCTCGAGCAGTTCCCGCAGGGACTCGTCACGCTCGTTGATCGACTGCGACAGCCGCGTCATCCCTTCCAGGGCTCCGCGGATCTCCGGCGGGGTGTTCTCCAGCGAACCGGACAGCGCGTCGAGCGACTCGTTGATCCGGTCGGTGTCGAGTTCGGAGACCGACGTCGTGAGGTCGCCGAGAGCGTCGGTCAGCGAGTACGGCGAGTTGGTGCGTTCGAGCGCGATCACCGAGCCCGGGCGCATCACGCCGTCGCCACCGGGGCGTAGCGCCAGGGACTTCCGGCCGAGGACGGTGTTGGTCTTGATGTCGGCACCGGTGGTGTCGCCGAGCCCGATGCCGTCGCGGATACGGAAGGTGACCAGCACGGCCTTATCGTCGAGCCGCACGTCGGTGACGTCGCCGACGTTCACGCCGGCGAGCATGACGTCGTCGCCGGGGACGAGGCCACCGGCGTCCTGGAAACGGGCCGAGTAGCTCAGGCCACCGGAGAGGAAGTGCAGCTGGTCGTACTGCAGACCGGCGAGCACGATCGCGGCGGACACGGCCAGGCCGATGATGCCCGTCCGGATGTAGTTGGGGTCACGGGGTGCACTCATTCGACCTTCGCACACCTTCCCGTGTCGTGGTTCGCCGTGGTGTACCGGATGGTGGTGCCGTCCGGTCCGGAGAACTTGAAAGTATTGGCACAGAGGAAGAATTGGAAGAAGTTTCCGTACGCACCCACGCGGATGAGTTTCTTGTAATCGGACGGCAGGCGTTCGAGCGAACGGTTGATGTCGTCCTTGCCGAGGTCGAGCTGGGTCATGGTGCGGTTCGTCTCGGCGATGACCGACTGCAGGTCGGGCCGGTTGTTCTGCAGCAGTGCGGCGAGATCCGCAGTGCCGGTGGCGATCTGCGGGATCGACGCGCCGATGGGATCACGGTCGGCGGACAGCCCGCCCACCAGGGTGTGCAGCTGTTCGATGGTGTTCTCGAACTCGCGATCGTGATCGTCGATCGTGCCGAGGACGGCGTTGAGGTTGTCGATGACGTCGCCGATCAGCTGGTCGCGGTCGGCGAGGGAGTTGGTGAACGAGTTGGTGTTCCCCAGCAGCGACACGAGCGTGTCGCCCTGACCCTGGAAGACCTGCAAGAGTGCTCCGGAGAGGTCGTTGACCTGCTGCGCGTCGAGGCCCTGCAGCAGCGGCTTGAACCCGCCGAGGAGCAGGTCGAGATCGAGGGCCGGTTCGGTCTGTTCGATCGGGATGCTGCCACCGGCGGGCAGGACGTCGACGCTGCCGGCACCTTCGAGCAGTTCGAGATACCGGTCGCCGACGAGGTTCTCGTACCGCACGGTGGCGCGGGTGCTGGTGAACAGCGTGTGTTTCGCGTCCACGTCGAACTCGATCTCGGCGGTGTTGTCGCGGCCGATGTCGACCTTCTTCACCGAACCGACCTGCACCCCGGCGATGCGGACCTTGTCGCCGGCACCGAGACCGGAGACGTCCGTGAAGGTGGCCCGGTAGTTCTCGGTGCCGGTGAACCGCGCCTGGCTGAACACGACGGCCAGCCCGGCGAAGATCAACGTCATCGTGACGGCGAAGATCAGGAACTTGACGGTGGTCGCTCTCATGGTCACCGCCCGCCCGCGAGATGGTCGCCGAACAGGTACTGGAAGATCGTCGGGTAGCGGATCCAGGCTTCCGTTGCGGGCTTGTAGGGCGTTTCGCCGGTGTTCGACACGACGAACGGCGCGTGACCGTCGCGGCGCGGGTCGAAGTTCGGCAGGCCCCAGCAGTTCGGTCCGCCGGTCGCGCCGACCACGGGCAGATCCTGGGCGTCGTTGTACGGCGTCGCGCCACCCATGAAGCTGGTGCTCAGCATCAGCGCGGCGTACTCCCCGGTGCCGGCCATCGGTTCGAACGCCACCCGGGCGTC
>JAAZAD010000514.1 GCA_012514505.1 Rhodococcus sp. (in: high G+C Gram-positive bacteria)
CGCGGTCAAGACAAGGAGCCTGGTCTGATGTCCGTTCTCACCCGGCCCGGCCCGGTCCGCACGTGGGCGGGTTTCGCACTCGACGCCCTCGTCCTGTTCGGTCTCGCCCCCGCCGTCCTGTCCGACTTCCGGTTGAATCTGCTCGGAAAGTTCCTGTGCTTCGCGATCGTCGCCGCGGGTATCGGTCTCGCGTGGGGTCGCGGTGGGATGCTCACCCTCGGTCAGGGCGTGTTCTTCGGGATCGGCGCCTACATCATGGCGATGCACCTGAAGATCGCCGACGCCGAACTCCGCGGCGATACCGTGCCCGATTTCATGCAGATCGCCGGCATCCGTGAGCTGCCCGCCTATTGGGCACCGTTCGCGTCTCCGCTGGTGACGCTGCTGGCGATCGCGTTCGTGCCTGCACTGGTCGCGGTGGTGCTCGGTCTCGGGGTGTTCAAACGGCGGGTGAAGGGCGCCTACTTCGCGATCCTGTCCCAGGCGTTGGCCGCGGCGTTCGCGATTCTGCTCATCGGGCAGCAGAGCACCGGAGGATCCAACGGCCTCAACCGGTTCCGCACGTTCTTCGGGTACGACCTGTCCGACCCGGTCAACAAGCGGATGCTGTTCTTCATCGTCGCTGCGATCCTGCTGCTCGTCGTCGCCGCGACCCGCCAGCTCATGAACTCGCGCTACGGTGAGCTTCTCGTCGCTGTCCGCGACCAGGAGGAGCGGGTCCGTTTCCTCGGGTACGACCCGGCGAACGTGAAGGTGTTCGCGTACGCCGTCGCCGCGTTCTTCGCCGGGATCGCCGGTGCGATGTTCGTTCCGATCGTCGGGATCATCTCGCCGGCCGATGTCGGTATCGTCCCGTCCATCGCGTTCCTCATCGGCGTTGCGATCGGTGGTCGTTCCACTCTGCTCGGGCCGGTCCTCGGTGCGATCGGTGTCGCCTGGGCGCAGACCGCACTGTCGGAGAATTTCCCGTCGGCGTGGACGTACGCGCAGGGACTGCTGTTCATCGTCGTCGTCGGGTTCTTCCCCGCCGGTCTCGCCGGGATCGCCTCGCTGCGCCGACGCAGGAAGACCGTATCTGCCACTGTCCCGGCCGAACCGGAGTCACCTTCGGATTCCGACCCGGACCCGACCCCCGAGAACACCGAGATGGAGCCGGCGCGATGACCGAACCCGCATTCGGCGGTAACGCCGGAATGTCCAGCCAGTACCTCGAAATCCGTGATCTGCGAGTACAGTTCGATGGTTTCACCGCCGTCGACGGTGTCGATCTTACGCTGCTGCAGGGTGATCTGCGCTTCCTCATCGGCCCCAACGGTGCCGGGAAGACCACCCTGGTCGACGCCATCACCGGTCTGGTCCCTGCGACCGGGTCGGTCACCAAATCCGGTGTCGAGCTGCTCGGGAAGAAGACGCACCGCATCGCACGGATGGGTGTCGGCCGTACTTTTCAGACCGCATCGGTGTTCGAGGACCTGACGGTGCTCCAGAACCTGGACATCGCTGCCGGTGCCGAGCGCAGCCCCTGGCAGTTGCTGCGGCGACGCCGCGGGGTGCTTCCGCAGATCGAGGAGGCCCTGGACACCACCGGCCTGGGTGCCCACCGCGACACTCCCGCCGGGATTCTCGCGCACGGTCAGAAGCAGTGGCTCGAGATCGGGATGCTGCTCGTGCAGAACGCCGACGTGCTGCTGCTCGACGAACCCGTCGCCGGCATGAGCCACGACGAACGTGAGGAGACCGGGCAGTTGCTGCGCCGCATCGGCGCCGAACGCACCGTCGTCGTCGTCGAGCACGACATGGATTTCATGCGGGCGTTCGCGACGTCGGTGACGGTTCTCGCGCGCGGAAAGGTCATCGCCGACGGCACCGTCGAAGAAGTGCAGAACGATCCGCAGGTCCAGCAGGTGTATCTGGGCACCGCAACGCTCGAGGAGGCGAACTGATGCTCGAACTCGTCGATGTGCGTACCGGATACGGGCGCACCGAGATCATCCACGGGGCGTCGATCACCGTCCCGCCCGACGGTGTCGTCGCGGTCATGGGTCACAACGGTGCGGGAAAGACCACGCTGCTGCGCGCCGCCGTCGGGCTGCTGCCGGTGACCTCCGGCCGCATCCTCTTCGACGGTGAGGACATCACGGGACTTCGCCCGGCCGCCCGCGTCGCCCGCGGTCTGGCGTACGTGCCGCAGGGCCAGCAGTCGTTCGGACAGCTCACCTGCGCCGAGAATCTGCAGGTCGTCGCGGACGGACGCAAGAACGGCAAGGCGCTGATCGCGGAGATGCTCGACCTGTTCCCCGCGCTGGTGCCGCTTCTCGATCGCCGGGCGGGTCTGCTCTCCGGCGGGCAACGGCAGCAGCTCGCGATCGCGCGGGCACTGATCACCCGGCCCCGCATGATCGTCCTCGACGAACCGACCGAGGGCATCCAGCCGTCGGTCGTCGCCGAGATCGAAAGGACCATCGTCGATCTCAGCAGCCGCGGCGGCCTCGGGGTGCTGCTCGTCGAACAGCACATCGGGTTCGCGCTCGATCATGCCGAGCGCTACTACGTTCTCGAATCGGGCCGGATCACCTCCAGCGGCACCGGCGGTGCCGGTTCCGCGGCCACCGTCCGCGCGGCAATGGCGATCTGATGGCGCCCGGAACCCAGCGTGAGCGCGTCTATCGGGCACTGCGCGACGACCTGATGTCCGGGCATCTGCGCCCCGACGATCGACTCGGCGAGGAACGTCTCGCCGCCCACTACGAAGTGTCCCGCACTCCCGTCCGCGAGGCCCTCGCGCGGC
>JAAZAD010000055.1 GCA_012514505.1 Rhodococcus sp. (in: high G+C Gram-positive bacteria)
TGCCCATCGACGCTTCGAAGTCGCCGAGGATGGGGGTTTCGGTGGGGCCGGGGCTGACGGTGTTCACGCGGATGCCGTGCTTCTGCCATGCGGACGCGGAGAGTCGCTTGGCGTAGATGATCGCGGCCTGCTTCGAGGTGCTGTAGACCGGATAGTTCGGATCCTGTTCGGCCTGCCAGCGTTCGACGGTGTCGCCGTCGGTGGCGTAGAGGAGGCCGGTGAGTGCGTCGACACGGTCCTGCCAGCCGAGCGCAGCGACGGACGCGACCGTGACGATGGACCCGCCGTGTGCCAGGTGGGGCAGCATGCCTTCGGCGAACAGGCGCATCCCCAGATAGTTGACCTTCAGGACGTCGGCGGCGGGCGCGGTGCCGGGGACACCCGCAACGTAGGCGAGCATGTCCCACCCGTCGCCGATCGTGTCGAGAACCGCGCGGATCTGCGCTGCGTCGCGCAGGTCGCATCGAATGTGCTGTGAAGCCTGCGCGGCGTCGGGGCGAAGATCGACGGCGAGGACGTGATCACCCTGTTCGTGGTAGTGCGCGGCGGTTGCTGCGCCGATACCGGACCCTGCGCCGACGACGACGATCCTGCGCTGCTCGGAGTTCATGTCGGCTGTTCGCCTTTCTCGTCCGGACTTCGCGAAAGCTATATAGAATGCTTGACAGTAAGGGCGACTATAAATCATTCTGTGGCGGCATACAAAGGCTTTCGGAGACCGGCGGAGCAGGGCTTGTGCCCCCGGATGAACTGCGTGGAACGGAGCGTTCGGCTGTGGATCAGCGAACCGTTGTGGACCGGGCGAGAATGTTGGCCACCCCGGCTTCCTACAGGAACGAGGAAGAACTTCACAGGGCGCTTGCCGAGGTGCGGGCCACGACGCCGGTGGCGTGTGTGGAGCAGCCCGGATACCGCCCCTTCTGGACTGTTCTGCGGCACCGCGACATCATGACGGTCGAACGGAACCACCAGCTGTACACCAACTGGCCGCGCCCCGTGCTCATGACCGCGGAATCGGACGAGATGCAGGCGGCTGCCGGGGTGCGCACCCTCATCCACATGGACGGTGACCAGCACCGGGTCACCCGCGCGATCGCCACCGACTGGTTCCGTCCGAAAGCCATGCGGGCCATGGAGTTACGGATCGAAGAGCTGGCCCGACAGTACGTGGACCGGATGGCCGCCGCCGGCGGTGAATGCGACTTCGTCTCCGAAGTCGCCGTGAACTACCCGCTGTACGTCATCATGTCACTGCTCGGTGTGCCCGAATCCGACTTCCCGCTCATGCTCCGCCTGACACAGGAACTCGTCGGCAGCGACGACGACGAACTCAAACGCAGCACACCCGCCGACGAAACCATGAACGCGCTGCTGGAAATGTTCGAGTACTTCCGGGTCCTCACCGCCTCACGGCGGGAGAACCCCACCGACGACATGGCATCGGCGATCGCCAACGCGACCGTCGACGGAGAACCGCTCTCGGACATCGACACCATGTCGTACTACGCGATCGTCGCGACCGCCGGGCACGACACCACCAGCAGTTGCATCGCCGGTGGGCTCCGCGCACTGATCGACCACCCCGGGCAGCGTCGACTGCTCGCCGACGATCCCGACCTGCTCCCGCAGGCCGTCGAGGAGATGATCCGGTGGGTCACCCCCGTGAAGGCGTTCATGCGTACCGCCGCGAAGGACACCGAACTCGCCGGAATGCCTGTTGCGGAGGGTGATTCGCTGTTGCTGTCGTACGCCTCGGCAAACCGCGACGAGGACATCTTCGACGATCCCTTCACCTTCGATGTCCGGCGCAACCCCAACAACCACGTCGCGTTCGGATTCGGCGTGCACTTCTGCATGGGCGCGGGCCTGGCACGCA
>JAAZAD010000515.1 GCA_012514505.1 Rhodococcus sp. (in: high G+C Gram-positive bacteria)
GCTCGCCGTCGACGACATCAACGCCGCGGGCGGTGTTCTCGACCAGCCGGTCGAACTGTTCCCGGGCGATTCCGGGGACACGACGACCGACACCGCGAACACCACCGTCGATCGGCATCTCGCCAACGGCACCCAGGTGATCGTCGGCGCCGCCTCGTCGTCGGTCTCGCTCAAGGTCATCGACAAGATCGTCAGTGCCGGCGTGGTGCAGTTCTCCCCGGCGAACACTTCCGACCAGTTCGTCTGCTACGCCGACCGCGGGTTGTACTTCCGCACCGCCCCGACCGACGTGCTGCAGGCGCAGGCGCTCGCGCAGCTGATCGCCGAGGACGGGGCGCAGCGCGTGTCGATCCTGGCGCTGAACGATCCGTACGGCACCGGTCTCGCCGAGAACACCGTGACCAATCTCGTCGACGCCGGTATCCCGGAGGATCAGATCCAGAAGATCATCTACGACCCCAACGCGCAGTCGTTCAACGCGGAGGTCGACCAGGTGGCCAACTTCGCACCGGATGCGGTGGCGCTCATCGGCTTCGAGGAGTCGGCGAAGATCATCACCCGCATGCACGAGGTGGGCATCGGCCCGTCCGACGGCATGGCGGTCTTCGGGGTCGACGGCAACATGGGGAACGCGCTGGGTGAGAACGTCGCCGAGGGGCTGCTCGACGGCATGGCGGGCACCACGCCGCTGACCGACACCGGCGAGGAGTTCCAGCAGCGACTGCTCGGCGTCGATCCGGGTCTGATCGACTTCAACTACGCCGGTGAGTCCTACGACGCCGTGATCGTCTCGGCGCTGGCCGCGGAACAGGCAGGGTCGACCGCCGGGGTGGACATCGCCGCGAACATCAACTCGGTGACCCGCGACGGGGAGAAGTGCACCAGCTACCAGCAGTGCCTCGACCTTCTCCGCGCGGGTGAGGACATCGATTACGACGGTGCCACCGGCGAACTCACCTTCGTGGATGCGGGCGAACCCGGCGTGGGCTCGTACGGCCGACTCGTGTTCGGTCCCGACAACACCCTGACCACCGAGGACTACATCGTGGTGGGTGAGTGACCCGCCGGTCGTGAGCGAAGGGGTGATCGCCGGTAGGCGGTCACCCCTTCCGCTTCTCCCGGCTGCCGGCGAGAGTGCCGAGATACAGTTCGACGACCTTCGGGTCGTGCATGAGATTGCTGCCGGTGTCGGTGTACGCGTTGCGGCCCTGGTCGAGAACGTATCCGCGATCGCAGATCTGCAGGCAGCGACGCGCGTTCTGCTCGACCATGATGATCGACACCCCCGCCGCGTTGATCTTCTTGCAGCGGATGAAGACCTCGTCCTGGAACATCGGCGACAGTCCCGCCGACGGCTCGTCGAGGAGCAGTACCGACGGCTCCATCATCAGCGCGCGGCCCATCGCGACCATCTGCCGCTCACCACCGGAGAGCGCTCCCGCCTTGACCTTCCGGCGCTCGGACAGCAACGGGAACAACGACGCCACCCGCTCGAACTGTTTCTCGAAGTCCTTCGGACGCAGATAGATCCCCATCTCGAGGTTCTCCTCGATGGTCAGTGAGGGGAACACGTTCTGCGTCTGCGGCACGTAGCCGATCCCCTTGCGCACCAGGATGTGTGCGGGCGCCGAGGTGATCTCGTCCCCGCGGAGCGTGACGATGCCGCTGCGGATGGGGATGAGGCCGAACAACGCCTTGAGCAGGGTCGACTTGCCGGCTCCGTTCGGGCCGATGATGCCCACGATCTCACCGTCGCGCAGGTAGAAGTTGCAACCGCGCAGGATGTCGACCCCGGGGAAGTAACCGGCCACGAGATCGTCGGCGCGCAGGAGAGCTCCGGTCGCCAGGCGCGCATGTTCTTCCGGGGTCGCGGCACGTTCCGCCGGCGTCGTCCCGGTGGGTGCAGGAGTGATGTTGTCGCTCACGGCTTCTCCAGGGTCGTGGCCGTCGCGTCGGTCGACGCCGCATCGGGATCGGACAGGTCGCCTCCGGCCTCGAGGGTCTGTGCTTCCGCGTCCGCGAGTGCGTCGGCGAGTTCGGCGGTCGCGCCCACGGGATTGCCCTCGTCGTCGAATTCGAGTGCCTGGTCGTGGTGACTGCCGAGATAGGCGTCGACCACGGCCGGATCGGACGACAGGGCGTCCGGCGGTGCCTCCGCGATCACCGAACCCTGCGCCATCACCACGACCCAGTCGGAGATGTCGCGGATGACGTCCATGTCGTGCTCGACGAA
>JAAZAD010000516.1 GCA_012514505.1 Rhodococcus sp. (in: high G+C Gram-positive bacteria)
ATCGACCGCCACACCGTAGGTGGACGAGTCCATGATCATCGACGCGTGCCGACTACCGATCATGTAGACGCCGTTGTCGGTGGGTGTGTCGTCCTTGCCCATGGACACCGGCATCGTCTTGACGACCTGCCCGTTCAATCGGAACGTGACCGTCTTCGTGTTGTCGTCCGCCGTTGCGATCATCGAATCGCCGATCGTGAAGGTGGTGTGGGCATTCTCCTGCCCGAACAGCCCGTCACCCAGATCTGTGCCGTACGCGGCCACGTCCACGGTGACCGTGGTGCCCGGCGCCCAGAAGTTCTGCGGGCGCCACCGCACCTCACGGTTGCTGAGCCAGTAGAACGCGCCCTCGACCGGGGGGTTGGTCGTCACGGTGATGGCAGCCTCCGCGGCCTTGCGGTCCGGAATGTTCTCGTCGAACTGCACGGCAACCGTCTGACCGATTCCGACCACGGCGCCGTCGTAGGGCATCACATAGGGCTTGGTGACGTTGCCCGGCGAACTCGTGGTGAACGATGACGTCTTGACGGTGACGCCGCCCAGCCCGTAAGCCTTGGCCTCGACCGTGTAGTGCTTGTTGTAGCCGAGCGGCTCGGTGGTGACCCAGGACAGCTTGTCGGGAGCGATGACGCCCTGGACCACCTGCCCCTCCGGGTTGAGCATCGTCACCTCGGCAAGCGTTCCGTCTTCCACGTTCAACGTGACCGGCGTACCTACCGACACCCCCACCGCGCCATCAGGGGCCGACATCGTGAATTTCGGCTTGATGAGCTCGGTGAGCGGATTCGAGTCGATGGGCGCTTGACCTTCGGTGGAGGCCGAACCCAGGGAGCATCCCGCCAGGGCCAACATCGCCACCATCAAGACTGCAACGGCCGACACCGCCCTGGACAATCCGGTGCGACCCGAGACGGATGTCACACTCCGACCACGCGCGAACGAACCACGCGCGGCCGAATTACGCCACACACTCATGGACTACCCCACTTCACGTTCTCGCTCCGAATACACGTTCCGCCAGCTCGCCATTCGCCCCCGTAGACGATCGGCGCGTCGAGACCGTGTGACCACCAATGATGCCAGCCCCGACGAACCTGTCCAACCAACATGACGATGACTGGCGTAACTTTCGAATATCAATCGCCCCCAACACATCCGTCGTTACCCCGCCCGGCAACCCACCAGGCGATTTGCATTCCCCAGAACGGGTCCGCTACTGTTCTGTCTCGCAAGAGCGAGCGCCTATAGCTCAGTTGGTAGAGCAAGTGACTCTTAATCACTGGGTCCGGGGTTCGAGTCCCTGTGGGCGCACAGAAATGCCCCCCATCCTCATCACGAGGGTGGGGGGCATTTTCCGTTTCTGGGCGCCGCTTGCGCCAGGAATGCCGAGTACTGAAACGAAGAACGGGCCACCCCGGAGCAAATACCCCGGTAGCGGCCCGCTCAGTACGCGTGTGGCACGCGTCGACTGGTTTCAGCGCAGCAGTTTGCGAATCACGAGGAGTCCCACGAGGGCCCCCGCGCCCATCAGCCCGTACTTGACGGCCGGCTCGTTGAGCTTCGCAGCCATCGTCTGCTTGGTGCTGTCCACGAGCCTCTTCGGATTGGCGCGAACCGACAATTCGTCGAGAGTGCTCGCGAGTTGATGACGGGCGTTCTCGATCTCGCGCTCGATACTCTCGGTGTCCCTGGGCACGTGTCCTCCAACTGGTCGACTGTTCGTGATCGGGTACAGGCCTCGTACCAACGATCGTGCAATGTGCACGACCGTACCGTGGAAACCACGAGATCGGACGCGCACTCGCCCCAACCGTAGAACAACGACAAAGCGATCGAGCGCACGGTCCTTGGTGTTCCCTCCGCTAATCTGGTTCTCGTGACCGAGACGAAGAGACTCGCCCCCGGCGACACCGCGCCCGAATTCACTCTCCCCGACGCCGACGGCAACGACGTGTCGCTGAGCTCCTACCGCGGCCGGAAGGTCATCGTGTACTTCTACCCGGCTGCGAGCACCCCCGGCTGCACGAAGCAGGCGTGCGACTTCCGCGACAACCTCTCCGAGATCAACGGCGCAGGCCTCGACATCGTGGGCATCTCCCCCGACAAGCCCGCCAAGCTCGCAAAGTTCCGCGACAACGAAGAACTCACCTTCCCGTTGCTGTCCGATCCCGAGAAGACGACCCTCGAGGCCTGGGGCGCGTTCGGTGAAAAGAAGCTGTACGGAAAGGTCGTGCAGGGCGTCATTCGCTCGACGTTCGTCGTGGACGAGGACGGCAAGATCGAGGTCGCCCAGTACAACGTTCGAGCAACTGGCCACGTGGCGAAGCTGCGGCGCGATCTGTCCGTCTGATCACGAGTTCTTCCTGACGAACTCCTCGAGTCCGTCGAGCATCAGGTCGAGACCGAATCGGAAGCCTTCCCAATCCGCTGGCGGCGATGGATCGCCGCCGCCGAATGCCCCGGATTCGGCGGCACTGAGCAGCGCCGGGAAGGTCGAGCGTTCGAGCAGTGTGGGCAGGACCGTCGCGTAGTCGAGCGCACCGGGGTCACCTGCCGACGCCGCCAACTCCCTGGCAAGTCGTACTCGCCCGATGACGTACATCGACAGGTTCATCGCCACTCCCACCTTCACCCCTTCGGGCAAACCTGTGGGTGCGAGGCAGCGCAACATGTGGTCGAGCCACGCGAGATTGTTCGGCCCCCTGGGCGGTGCCCCGATCGGCAGATCCACCCACCATCCATGTCGGCTCACGACCTCGTATTCGGCGACGGCACACCGTTCGAGCGCCTCACGCCAACCCAGAGTGGACACCCAGGCCGGTGGCGATCCGAGCGCGCGGTCGACCATCAACTCGATCAGGTCGTCCTTGCTCTCGACGTAGCGGTACAGCGACATCGTCGTGAATCCGAGTTCCTTCGCCACGCGCGCCATCGAGATGGCCGAGACCCCCTCCCTGTCCGCCACGTCGACGGCCACGTCGACGATGCGATCGACACAGAGTCCCCGCTTCGGTCCACGCGTTCCAGGACGATTCAAACCCCAGGCCGTCTGTACGACATGCGGCAATGCCGACAGGGTGGCAGCGACGTCTTCCGAGCCCTCCGGCCCGCCGCCGTGATCTCGCGTCAAGTCCAGTCCGATCAGTTCGAGGTATTGCCTTCATCCTAAAACTGTGTACCGTATACACATCAGTATATGACCTACACAGTATTGGAGTGTCATGTCCCCCGAACATCCGGCAATCGCCGTGAACGACCTCGTCAAGAGATACGGAGAGCACACAGTGCTCGACGGCATCGGCTTCCAGGTGCCGCGTGGCACCGTCTTTGCGCTGCTCGGTGCCAACGGCGCCGGTAAGACCACCACCGTCGACATCCTCTCCACGCTCACCCCACCGGACGGTGGCAGCGTGAGCGTGGCCGGCCACGACCTTCGCCGCTCACCTCGAGAAATCCGGCGGTCCATCAGCCTCACCGGTCAGTACTCGGCCGTCGACAAAATGCTGACCGGTTTCGAAAACATGCTCCTGATGGCAGATCTGCATCACTTGGGCAAGCGCGATCGGCAACGACGAAGCACCGAGCTGATCGAACGATTCGACCTCGAATCCGCTGCCCACAGGCGGTCCGACACCTACTCGGGCGGAATGATGCGTCGCCTCGACATCGCGATGAGTCTCGTGGGGCGGCCCGAGGTCTTGTTCCTCGACGAACCGACCACGGGGCTGGACCCGCGTAGCCGACACGAGATGTGGACGGTGGTCGGCGAACTGACACGTGACGGAGTCACCGTCTTCCTCACGACGCAATACCTCGACGAAGCCGACGAACTCGCCGACCGGATCGCTGTGCTCGACGGCGGCAGAATCGTCGCCGAGGGCACCGCAGCCGAGTTGAAGCGGCTGGTTCCAGGCGGGCACATCGAACTCGGCTTCGACGACCCCGCCCGATTCCGCCGTGCCGTCGCGGATCTGCCCGAGTGCACCAGCCACGACGACCGCCTGACGATCGAGGTCGACACCGATGGAAGCGTCGCCTCCCTGAAAGCTGCTCTCGACTCTCTCGACCCTTCGGTCACCGTCGACCGAATCGAAATCCACACCCCCACTCTCGACGACGTGTTCTTCGCACTCACCGATGCCGATCGCACTATTACCTTCGAGGCTCCCCGAGAGGCGGCCACACGATGACGACACCGACCCTGACCACGACCGGCCGAGTCACGAGCACCCGAGCGCATACGACCCGAGATTCCCTGACGATGCTCCGCCGGAGTCTGAGACATACTCTGCGCAGCCCCGACTCCTTGATCACGGCAATCGCTCTACCCATCCTGCTGATGTTGCTGTTCGTGTACGTATTCGGTGGTGCGATCGACGCAGGCACCGAATACCTCCACTACGTGGTACCCGGCATCCTCGTTCTCTGTGCGGCGTGGGGCGCGTCCACTACCGCGGTCTCGGTCTCGAGCGACATGACCGAAGGAATCATCACGCGCTTCCGCACACTCGACATCGCCCAGTCCGCTGTGCTCACCGGCCACGTCCTGGCCAGCACCATCCGCAATGTGGTCACGACGGCACTGGTAGCCACTCTCGCCGTCCTCATGGGGTTCCGGCCGACCACCGACGTAGCCCGCTGGTTTCTCGCTATCGCTCTCATCGCGGGGTTCGTCGTCGCCCTGTCACTTCTGTGCGCAGGCCTCGGCATACTGGCGCGGACTCCGGAAGCGGCCAGCGGCCTCACCTTCGGGTTCCTGTTCCTTCCGTACGTGAGCAGTGCGTTCGTCCCAACGGAGACCATGCCGTCGTGGTTGCACGGATTCGCCGAACATCAACCGATGACCCCGATCATCGAGACTTTGCGCGCACTGTTGTGGGACACCCCGGTAGGAAACTCGGGTTGGCTCGCACTCGCCTGGATCGTCGGCGTCAGCATCTTCGGTTACGGATTCGCCACCCTGATGTACCGTCGGCGGGCCGACACACGCAATTGAACAGCGCGCCGACACCAGGGCCTGAACCAGCCCAGTTCGCAGCCGAACACGTCACGAGCGATAACCTGGGTCCTGTGGAGCAGCAAGCGAACAAGAAGGTGCCGCGTCACGCCGATCCCGCGTTGGAATTACCATCCGACCCGCAGGAGTTGATGCCGCGCCGTCGACCGACGCAGGAGCGCAGCCGCCGTAAGTTCGAAGCACTCCTGACAGCGTCGCGGGAACTGCTCGTGGACGTGGGCTTCGAATCGTTCACCTGTGAGGAAGTTGCCTCGCGGGCCGAAGTACCCATCGGCACCCTCTACCAGTTCTTCGCGAACAAGTATGTGATCGTCTGTGAACTGAACCGCCAAGACCTCGTGGGCGTCCAACACGAGCTCGCGCAGTTCGACGGAGAAGTGCCGTCGCTCGATTGGCTCCGGTTTCTGAACAGTTTCGTGGACCACATGTCGAACCTGTGGACCAGCGATCCGTCACGTCGCGAAGTGTGGTTGGCGATGCAGTCGACCCCGTCCACTCGCGCGACCGGCGTCATCCACGAAAAGGCCTTTGCGGAACAGGTTTCGCGCATGCTTGCCCCGCTCACACCCGACACTCCCCGTGAGCGGCGCAAGATGATGGCCGAGGTTCTCGTCCACGTCGTCTATTCCATGCTCAACTTTTCGGTGCAGGACGACCAAAGTCACGACAGCGCAGTCGCCGAACTGAAACGACTGATGGTGGCGTATCTGCTCGTCGCGGAAAAGGAATCCCGCACCTCCTCCCCTGTGAGTGAGTAAGGAGTCCAGAGACCCGCAGCGCACTCACAAGGCCGGAGGCCCTACCGTTCGAGGACGACGAAGGCGCCGGCCGAATCACCGTCGTGCGTGAGCGAGACATGGATGGTCACGTCGGTGAGGCGTTCGGCGACGTCGCCGTGTAGCCGAATCGAAGGTCGCCCCCACGCGTCGGTCACCACCTCGATCAGATGGTGAATCATCTCCGGCAGCACCGGCGGGCGAGCGAAGAGTGCGGTGGACCAAGCCTTGATCACTGCCTCCTTCGCCGCCCACCGGGCTGCGAAATGCCGTGCTGGATCGGAGCTCCGGGTCACGGCGTCGCGACGTTCACCCGGTGTGAAGTTGTCGAGCATCGTCGTCCCCGGACGATCCATCTGCTCGGCGAACTCCGACACCGTTACGAGGTCGAAACCGATTCCCAGAACTCCCATCCGAACTCCCCCCCTACTTGCAGCCGGGCAGGCCCGAGCTGTAAACGCCGTCGGCACCGAGGCGAGCCTCACCGCTTACCAGCACGTCTGCCTCGAGCTGACGGGCTACCGCGGCGGGAGCCTTGTCGCCACCGAAACGACGGTTCGCCGGGCGCTCGTACAATTCTGCGCCGCCGACCATCGCCTCGACGAGGCGTCGTGCTCCTGCAACCGTCCGCTCCTGTGCGCGAGCCACATAGGCAGCACGCTTCTCGACCGGAAGTGATTCGACAAATGCCTGCGGATGCACCACGGCAATCAAGCCCGACACATGACCGAAGCCGAGGCTGGTGAGCAAGCCTGCCTTCAGCGGGAACTGCTCGCCGAACCGCAGTGCCTCCCGAACCCAGACGAGATGCTCGTGCTCGGACATCTGCTCGTCGACACAGTCCAGGCTGCGGTTCGGAGGCACCACTCCCTGCCCGAGCACCTGGCACAGACCGTTGAGCTGGAATGCTGCGGCGCCGCCCTTCGCGTGCCCGGTCAGGCTCTTCTGCGAGACGACGAACAGCGGCGCTCCTTCGCTGCGTCCGAGGGCTCCGGCGAGGCGCTCGTGCAGTTCCGCTTCGTTGGGATCGTTGGCCGCGGTGGAGGTGTCGTGCTTCGAGATCACCGAAATGTCGTCGGCACCGACGCCCAACTGTGCGAGCGACCGGGCGAGCTGCGAATCCGCTCCCCCACGACCTGCGCCGAGCGCACCGATGCCGGGAGCCGGAATCGACGTGTGCACGCCGTCCGCGAACGACCCCGCGTACGCAACCACACCCAGAACGGGCAGTCCCATCTCCAGCGCCAGGTCACCACGGGCCAGCAGAACGGTGCCGCCGCCCTGGGATTCGACGAACCCGCCACGGCGCCGGTCGTTGGCGCGCGAGAAGCGACGGTCATCGATTCCCTTGGCCCGCATGTCGTCGGTCTTCGCGGTGGCGGACATGTCACCGAACCCGACGATCCCCTCCGTACCGAGGTCGTCGAATCCACCGGCTACCACCAACTGCGCCTTACCCAGCTTGATCTTGTCGGCACCTTCCTCGACGGACACTGCAGCTGTAGCGCACGCCGCGACAGGGTGAACCATCGCGCCGTATCCGCCGACGTACGACTGGACCACGTGGGCCGCAATCACATTCGGCAGTGCTTCCTGCAGGATGTCGTTGGGCCGGTTCTCACCGAGCAACGTGTCGATGTAGAGCGACCGCATGGAGGTCATGCCGCCCATGCCGGTCCCCTGTGTATTAGCCACCAGCGAGGGGTGCACCCACCGGAGCAATTCGCTGGGCGTGAACCCACCGGTGAGGAAAGCATCCACGGTCGCAACGATGTTCCACAGTCCCACCCGGTCCACGGAGTCGGCCATATCGGCGGGGATGCCCCACTTCGTGACGTCGAACCCGGTCGGGATCTGGCCGCCGACACTGCGAGTGAGTTTCATCTTCCGCGGCACCCGAATTTCGGTGCCGGCCTTGCGGGTGACCTGCCAGTCGCCGCTGTCGGGAACGGCCGAGGTCACCGTGTTCTCGGGGTCGGCCTCCACGAATGCGTGAGCCTCGGTCTCACTGCTCACGACGAACGACAGGTCCTTGTCGAGGAACACGGACGTGAGAAGCGGTGCGGTGTTGTCCACCATCGCACCGTCGTCGGCGTACCGGCGGATGCCGCAGTTCTCCACCACCACGTCGTGGTAGCGATCCGCGATGTCGGCTTCCGGAACGAGTTCGCCGGTCGCGGTGTCGTACCAGCCGGCCTGCGGGGTGGTCTCCCAGGCGACGAGACCGGTGTTCCAGGCCAGCTCGAGAACGCCTGCCGCCGACAATCGTTCGTCGACCTCGAACTCGAACCGAGTACGGGCGGAACCGTACGGACCGAGCTCACCTGCACCGACGATGACGACGAGATCCTCGGGTGCAGCGCTCACACGCGACCACGTCGGTGCGGCGATCTCGGAGACGCGGGGCGGAGCCGGGAGCGCTCCGATGGTGTCGACTTCCTCGACCGCGTCCGCACCCATTGCCTCGACTGCATCCTGTGTCTGCTTGGCCAGCGCCGGTAGATCGAGATTCGCCGTGGCGAGTCCACCGGTCAGGTCCGCCGTCACCGGTTCGGACGCTGCCCGCTCACGGACCTGCGGGGCACAGAGGGCCAACAGTTCGGCGGCCATCTCCTGTGTCGACCAGGTGCGAACACCGGCGTCTTCGACCGCCTCGACGAGCGGATCGTTTCCGCCCATCAGCCCGGTGCCCCGAACCCAGCCGATGAAGGCATGAACCAGGGTGACTCGCTCGGCCCACACACGTTCCGCGCTCCAACGTCCCACCACCGAGTCCAGCGCGGCTTTGGCCTCGCCATAGGCGCCGTCTCCACCGAAGAGTCCTCGGTTCGGCGACCCCGGCAGCACCACATGCAGGTGCGTGTCGACGTCGCTGTCGTACCCGACCTTCGACAGACCACCGATCAGGCGCTCCACCGACCACAGGAGAACCCGCATCTCCATTTCGGCACGCGCGCCCGCATCCGCGAGGCTGCCCGCAACCCGCGGTGCGGCGAACGGGAACAACAGCGAAGGAGTGCACGCTGGTTTGACGAGCTTCTTTGCGCCACCGGCAGTCTCGAACTGGTCGGTGCCGATCCACTCGATGAGCGCATCGATATCGGTATACGACGCCATGTTTGCAGGAACCACCCAGAGCGCGGCCCCGTTACGAGCATTGCGCCGGTAGAGATCGCGGTAGAACCGAAGTCGCTGATCGTCGAGACGCGAGGTGGTCACGAACACCGTCGCCCCACCGGCGAGGAGGTTTCCTGCGACCGAGGCCGCGATCGACCCCTTGCTCGCCCCGGTGACAACGGCGACCTCGCCCGCCCACCGACCGGCTGGTTCGGCGTCATCCAGCGCCACGTTCGCGATTCTCCCGAACTTCTCCGCGAGAGCAAGTCGGCTCTCGGTGCGCGCCCTCGTCCCCCACCACTGGGCCTGTGCAGCCACGACTTTCCCTGCGCCGGCAAAGGCATCGACTGCGAACGACTCGACGTCCAACCACAACCGTGCCAGGTCCTCGCGGGCACTCGCCCAACGATCGTCCAGCAGTACGGCGCGCCTACCGTCGAATGCAGGTGCCACGAGCCTGGGCCAATCGGATCCCAGCTCCGCCGACACGAGATCGACCAGTTCGGTATCCGTCGCCTGCGCGACGACGGTGCCGTCCTCGGTCAGGCCGAGTTGCTCGAGAACAAGGCGCGCTGCCGAGGCAAGCACTCCGTCACGACCGGTGATGTGTTCGGTGAACTCGCCGAGGGCTGCTGCGTCGATGGTGCCACCGGTCCCGCTACCCGAGGACGGAAGCGACACACTGACGCCCCGCCGGGAAGCGACGGCGGCGACCGCGCTGTCAATGACGGCATCCACGGCAGCGCCATCCGCGAGCCCACCTCCGGCCAGACCACCGAGATCGCCACCGCGAATGCTTGCACCGTCGCGAGTACCGAGCGCAACCTCGGCAGTCACGTGGTGCGCCCACCCACTGCCGAGCTCCCACACCTTCTTCACGCGGTCCGCCACGGCTGCAGGGCGACGTCCCGAGGGGCCGAACACCTTACGGAGATGGTCGTTGATCGAATCTGACAGCACGGGACCGAATGGGGTGTAAGTGCGGGCAAGCTTGTCGACAGTGCCTGCAAGAGATCCCATGTCAGCCTCGGCCGCGCCGTCGATGGCGCTGAGGGACAACTCCGAACCGAGGTCGACGAGCAGCTGATTGCGGCGCGAGGACACACCGTCGCACAGGGACTCGATCGTGTCGGCCGGACCGACCTGATCCGGACGCAACTTCGTCCACAAGCTGATGAGCACCTCGGTGGCGTCGGCAGCGCCGAACCGGATGTCGTCCGGCCGCGGGCCGCCGGACGGTGCCGGGGCAGGACTCGGTGCCGGAGCATTCGTCGCAACCGCAGTAGCCGGCTGGGCAACCTCGGACGGCTCGTCATCCTCCACCGGTGCGGGGTCGACATCCGTGGAGTACACGATCGCCGCCTCCCGCTCGATGTTGAGCACCTCCACCGGGTCGCCGAATCGTCCGGGCAACTTCAGAGTCTGGGAAGCCAGATTGGCCACCGTCGGCATGACACCGAGTCCGACCTCGACGAATCGTTCGACACCCAGGCCACCATCGGCCTCGTCCGCGAACAGCAGATCCTGTGTCTCGATCCACCGGACCGGGCTGGCGAACTGCCATGCCAGAAGCTCGGTCAGCACCACTCGGGTGAGCTGGGACGGCTTCCTGCTCCATGCCCCGAAGTCTGCGAGCACGTCACGAAGGGGCTGTGACG
The DNA here is from genome assembly GCA_012514505.1 of Rhodococcus sp. (in: high G+C Gram-positive bacteria). Classification (GTDB taxonomy): domain Bacteria; phylum Actinomycetota; class Actinomycetes; order Mycobacteriales; family Mycobacteriaceae; genus Rhodococcus_F. The sequence goes on from JAAZAD010000516.1 coordinate 10,569, forward strand.
GAACCAGATCGACGATTTCCTGAATGAACTCGCGGTCCAAGGAGAACGGTTTCGGAACGAGGTTCGGGATGTACCGACCCACCAGGACGCTGGGGTCGATCTCGTGAGGCAACAGCTCCTCGAGGCGGCCACGGAAGTCGTCGACGCCTCCTCGCAGCACGGTCGAATGGAACGGTACGTCGATACCGGGAACGCGAACGAAAGCGCGTTTGCCACCGAATTCCTTACGACGGACGTCGATTTCCGTCTCGAGGGCATCGAGACCGGCCACCGTACCCGCAATGGCGTATTGCGAGCCACGAAGGTTCAGGTTGACGATCTCGAGAAACTCACCGGATTCGCCGGCGACACTCGCGATAAACGCGTGTACGTCGTCGTCGGACACGCCGATCTGAGACGGACGAATGGCGGCCATCCGATAATCGGAGCGACCGTTCTCGTCACGGGGAACCAGTTCGTGCATCGCCGAACCACGCTGGAACACCACCTCGAGAACCGCCTCGAGAGGAAGAACTCCCGCGACAGCGGCGAGCGCGTTGTATTCACCGACCGAATGTCCCGCAAGCAGTGCACCTTCGACGAAAGCCCCGGCCTCGCGAAGTTCGGCAATCTGGGCCACCCCAAGTGTTGCCATCGCCACCTGGGTGAACTGGGTCAGGTGCAAGACACCATCGGGATGCTTGTGTGTGATGCCGCGGGCCTTCACCACCGTCGGGTTGTCTCGAACCACGGCGAGAATCGAGAAGCCGAGCGCCTTACGGGTGTGTTTGTCTGCGCGGTCCCATATTTCGCGGGCAGCCTTGGACCGGGCGCGCGCCGCGAGACCCATCCCGGGGCGCTGGATTCCTTGTCCGGGGAACGCGTACACCGTCTTCGGAACCGCGGTGCGGCCGGTGGCAACCATCACCAGTTCACCGTCGATACGGCAGCCGACCTCCACGATCTCCGCGCCACTGTCGGTGCCAACGCGGTCGACGCGGACGTCGATCTCCGAACCCGGACGAACCATGCCGAGGAACCGCGCGGTCCAGGCGGTGAGGCGCCGTGCGGGCGTGCGCGTCTGCTCCGGATCGACGGCGGTCACCGCCTGCTGGGCAGCTGCTGACAACCACATGCCGTGCACGATGGGGTCACCGAGCCCCGCGAGGAGTGCGGCATTCTCCGAAATGTGGATCGGATTGTGGTCGCCGGACACCTGTGCGAACGGGGCCATGTCCTTGGGTGCGGTGATGGTGGTGTCGCGGCGACGACGACGCGGAGTGTCCACCACACCGGTACCGAGCGAACCACCGGCGCGCGGCGGGTCGGTCAGCTCTGATTTGCCGGTGCGCCCACGAATGGCGAACCGTTCCGACAGTGTGGCGACGGCCGGGGCATCCAGTCCTTCCCCGAGCATGGCGCCTACGTGCACCTTCACCTCGACAACGCGACCGAGGTCGGTGTCGCGGACGGAGTCGACCTGCGCCTTCACGACGAGAATGCTGGCGTCCGTGGGGAGTTCTCCGACCAGCTCGACAGCGTGGTCGAGGTGGACGAGGTCGAGCATTCCCTCGATGACCGAGATGTCCTCGGTCCGCGCATCTCCGAGCGCAGCGAAGACCGCGGGCCAGCAGGCACCGACGACGACGTCGGGGACAGCCTTGCCACTCACACCGAGTGTCGCCGGCAGTCCGGCACCGGTCACACCCGCATGGTCGGCGACCATCTCCGGCATCCACGCAAGGTTGATGCGTGCGACCCCGTTCTTCACGGTGGGCAGATCCTGTCCCGCGGCTACGGCCAGCAGCGCCTTCATGGACACCTCTGCGTCGGCAACACTCACGACGGGAGCGCCACCACTCACAACGGATGCGGGCATCCCGATTCGGATCTGTACCGAGCGACCCGCCACCAATGGCACGGTCAGCTGCACGTGCTCGTCGTCCAGGACAGCGATCCGTGCGCCCGTCGTCTCGTGCACCGCCGTCGTGTCGGTCTCCGCGGACCAGCGATCCAGATCGCCGAGACGGCGTACCGGGTTCTGCGTCAGGCGTCCCGCCCAAGCGATGTCCGGTGCGGAGAGGATCGCGTCGATCGGGCCCGACACGACGTCGCGGTGGCGCCGGCCGAGGAGTGCCGTGGGCTTCGCGCCGCCGACCAGCAGGTCGTCGTAGGTCGCCTTCTCGAAGCGGTCGAGAAGCTCTCCCACGGGCTCGTCGACACGCGTGATTCCGGCAACGGCAACGGTTCCCGGGATTACGCACACCTGGTCGGCGCCGTAGCGGGGATCGTGCGCCTGCCACAGTGAGTCCGAACGCCACCAGCGCCGTACGTCGCCGTCGACCACTGGAACGAAGTTGACCGGCTTACCCGGCGTCTTGCACAGCGACACGAAGAAGGACACGTCCGCGGGGTGCAGCTGGGTGTCTGCGTAGTCCGGGTACTGGGTCTGCAGAGCGCAGATCGCGGCCTCGGGACGTTCCAGAATCGACGGGTCCGAGAACAACGTGGGAATGGGTCCGCGATCGACGGGATGCAGCCGCGCCTCCGCCCGCTGCAGCATCTCACCGAAGCGGTCCCGCCACGTGATGTCGTGCCACGGGCTCGTGACGGCTTCTTCGAAGGCATCGGCGAGATCGCTACCGCAATCGAACTCGCGCGCGGCATCTATCCCGACCGTCAGTTCGAGGTAGCGACGAAGCCACTGCTCGTACGTCATCGTGGACAGATCACCGAAGTACGGCTTGGCCGTGACGTTCAGAGCCTCGATGATCTCGTCACGGCGCTGTGCCACGGCATCGGCGTCGCCCGCAACCTCGTCGAGGAGACGGCCCGTGCGGGATGCAGCATTGTCGATCTCGTGGATGTCCGCACCGAGTTGGCTGCGACCGGACGCCATTCCACCTTCTGCGGTGCCGGCCCCGACCCACGCCGGGGTTCCGGGTGTGTCGACGAGAAGCTGCTTCACCTGCGGCGAGGTGGTGGCCTCCGAAGCCGCCATGGCTGCGGTGCCGACGAGGATGCCGTCGACGGGCATCGCCGGGAATCCCACGTCCACCGACCAACGGCCGGTCAGATAATCGGCTGCCCGCTCCGGTGTTCCGATGCCGCCGCCGACGCAGATCACCAGATTCGAACGGGTACGCAGCTCTGAGTACGTTTCGAGCAGAAGGTCGTCGAGGTCTTCCCACGAGTGGTGTCCGCCGGCTCTGCCACCCTCGATATGCATGATGACGGGGAAGGACGGAACCTCGCTGGCGATGCGGATCACCGATCGAATCTGCGCGACCGTTCCCGGCTTGAAGGCGATGTTGGTGATGCCTACTTCGGAGAGCTCCTCGATGAGCGCGACCGCCTCGTCGAGTTCGGGGATTCCCGCGGTGACGACGACACCGTCGAACGGCGCACCGGCAGAGCGTGCGCGCTGCACGAGGCGCTTGCCTCCGAGCTGCAACTTCCACAGGTACGGATCGAGAAACAGGGAGTTGAACTGCACACCGCGTCCGGGCTCGAGCAGCGTCTTCAGCTCGGCGACTCGATCCTCGAAGATGCTTTCGGTGACCTGCCCACCACCGGCCAGCTCGGCCCAGTGACCTGCATTGGCTGCCGCAGCAACGATCTTCGCGTCCACCGTGGTCGGCGTCATGCCGGCCAGGAGGATCGGTGAACGCCCGGTGAGCTTCGTGAAGGACGTCTCGACGCCGATTCGCCCACCCGGCAGGGTGACCGGCTTCGGCGCGAACTCGGTCCATGCGGGAGCCACCTCGGGTGCCGCACCGGGGGTGAGAAGGTTGCGAAGCCCACCGCGAGTTGCGGCAGCGATCATGCCTATCCCCTGGCCTCGCAGGCTTCCCGCAGTCATGCGGGTGAGTAGTTCGCCGGGGCCGAGATCCACGATCCATCGGGAGTCCGTCTGAACGATGGCATCGACGGTGTCGACCCAATCGACTGGATCGACGAGGGTCGCCCTGGCTGACTTACCTGCGAGTTCGACGTCGATCCCGCAGCGGGTCGCCCACTGTTCGACGAGTTCGACGGCTTCACCGAGCGCTGGATGGTGGAACCCGATCTCGGTGGCGACGTCCTCGAAGACAGGCGAGAACACCGAGCCACCGCGTTTCTTCGAGGTCCGCTCGCGCGACTCGGAGTCGGAGATCTCCTTGCACCGCTGCTGTACGCGAGCAAGCTGGGCCGGTGGGCCCGACAGGACCACGCGACGACGACCGTTCCGGATGGCAAGGATCGGAGCCTTCGCCGAATCCACACCATCGGCGATCTCGGCCACGACGGCCCGCAGACGTTCCGGGTCGACCTGCGATACCGCCACCATCGGACTACGACCGCCCGCAGCGATCACGCCACGTCGGCGACCGACCAGTCCCGCTGCGGCACCGATTATCTGGGCTATCGCCAGCAGCGTGCCGTCCTGGTGTCCGGACGAGGCGACGGACTCGACTGCGAGTACGCCCTGAGAATGGCCAACCACCGACACCGGCGGGTGCACGGTTGGGTCGAGACCGCCGGCCGCGAGCGCTCGCAGGGCTGCCAACTGTGTGAGAAGTACTCCGGGCAACGACACCGCAGAAGAACCCAGAACGGCCGCTGACGGGCCGGAATCCGGGTTCTTGTCGTCCGAGTAGTCGTTTTCGAGCATCCATGCAACCGGATCGAAGCCGGACGTGCGGACCACGAGCAGGTCTGCGGCGACCGGTTCCAGAAGGAGCGCGGCCTCGTTGACGAGTTTGGTGAGCGCGGGTTCGAGTCCGTGATCGCGAGCCAGTTCGTCGAGCGAGTCCAACCACGAGGCGCCCTGCCCGCCGAAAGCAAGCGTGTAGGGCTCGGTGGCGGCCAAGCGGTCTACGAGTGCGCCCCGCACCGCGGACACCGCACGTCCGTCCCCCACCGCGGAACGGCGCCGTCCTCGCTGGTTGTCGCCGTTGCCAGTGGGCGTCGTGTCGTTGATCGTCACGCGTAGGTCCTCTCCTGTTCCCCAAAAGGGGCTGCGATGCTGTCCGCCCGGCGCACGATCTCCGCTCGATCACGAGGATCACGTCACTCGAGAAGCCTTTTCGACGAGCGCTTCCGGGCCGTTCCAGGTTGACACAAAATCATGAGGACTTCCTCACGTTCAGGCCCGACGGAGCCGACGAGTGACACATAGTCAGTGATACAGATCACTTTCCATGACGAACGTGACCGGTCGGTAACCCTCGAAGTTGCAGGCCCAGGACATGCACGGATGTCCAACAACCTGAGGAATACCTCATGTTGATTGTTATCGTTTCGTTATATTTGTCGGGCCGGAGCCGAGCCGGAACGCCACACCCTCAGAGTGTCGGTGGTTCGCACTAGTGTTCGAGTATCGGATCAGAGCGGACCCACATCAAGGTCCTGACACCCGGGGGACTCATGAACACCACACGCGTGCACCAACTACTGACGTTCGTGGCGGACACACTGCCGACAGCCCACCCAACGCTGGGATACCAACCGGAAGAGATCGAAGCCGCACTCCTCGAAGCCGCATTCTCCGCACGCGCTCTGTACGGCTCGCCCACCACCGGAGTGCGTGCGGTGCTCGAACGGTGGCGAGGGCACCGCGGTACCGCACACATCGACAATCTCGACCATCTCGCGATGTTCGCCGAAGATCCGGAACACCTCGTCGCAGTACTCGGCAATCGGCAACGCGTTCCCGGAAACCACTGCACCAAAGCCGAGGCCGTTGCCCTCGCGGCGCGTTCGCTGAGCGTCGACGGCTGTAGTCGCGCGTCGGATCTCACCGACGCGGACCCGGATCGAATCGACGCCTTCCGGGCTACCTTCGTCGCGGTCCCCGGCTTCGGTCGACGCACCTGGGAGAACGTCACCATCCGCCTCGGCCTGGTCACCGACGACGCAAGCACAGCGATCGATGAATTTCTCGGGCAAATTCCGGGGTTCGACGACCGCGGCGAGTCGCCGGAAGCACTCGTCGCCGAGGCTGCACGCCACCTTCGCATCACACCGCAGTTGTTGACCTACGGAATGTGGAAGTTCCAACGTGAGAGTCAACGCAAACGTGCCCGCGCCGCGAGAGTGGCGTGAGGCGAGACCGTGAAATACACGAGGGAGATCCTGCAACGTGCGGTAGAAGAGTCGACGAGCATGGCCGGCGTCATGAGATTCCTCGGGCTTGCGCAATCGGGAGGAACGCACGCACATCTCAATCGTCGAATCGCCCAGTTCGGAATCGATAAATCCCACTTCACAGGCAGTGGGCACACCCGCGGTCGGCAACCTCGTAATCGGTTGACGTGGCAGGAAATCCTCATTCGGCGCCCGCCCGGGAGTCGACGAGCGCGACCTCACCTTCTCAGACGAGCAATGATCGAAGCTGGTGTCGAGTACCGGTGCGTTATCTGCGGCCTCGCTCCAATCTGGCATGGCAAGCCCTTGACCCTTCACGTCGACCACATACGCGGGGATCCGCGCGACTCGCGGTTGCAGGAGGTCCGCTTTCTCTGCCCCAACTGCCACACACAAACGGCGAACTGGGCGGGACGGAACCGGCAGTAGGAGGCGGCTCGAACTCACCACTACCGGTCGCGATGCTTACTCGAGGGGATGCCGTAGTGTGATCCCAGCGCGCGAGTGGCGGAACGGTAGACGCGTCAGGTTTAGGTCCTGGTGTCCGAAAGGGCGTGGGGGTTCGACTCCCCCCTTGCGCACAATCAGAGGGCAGATCCATCTGTGACCCTCACCATAGCGACAGCGCCTCCTAGCAGCGCATTCGATCATTCGGGTACCGTCGTGGTGTGTCTCGCAACCCCACCCGCCGCCGACCGGCACTGATCCTTTTCGTCGTGGTCGGTGCGCTCGGATGCCTCGCGCTCGGGTGGTGGCAATGGGAACGCTTCGAGGCAGTCGGCGGTACGGGCCAGAACCTCGGTTACGCATTCCAGTGGCCACTGTTCGCCGCGTTCCTCGTGTACGCGTACCGCCGATTCGTTCAGCTCGAAGACAACCCCGACGACACTTCGGACCGGCCGGACGCCAGTGACGAGCCTCGTGAGATCCCCGCCGACCTCTTACCCGACCGGCCGAGTGCTCCCCGCGTAGACGACGCCGAAGACCCCCAGACTGCGCAGTACAACCGCTATCTCGCCGAGCTTGCAGCTAGCGAGACCGATAGGAGCACCACGTGAGCGACGGCCAACACGGCACCGACACCGGAGTCGACGTAGACACCTCGGCCGAACCGACCGCAGACTCCGCCGCCACTTCAGCCGATGCGGCCGACACCAAGAAGATTCGTTCCGCACTGCTGCGCTACCGCGTACTGGCGTACACGACCGGTGTGTGGCTGCTGGTGTTGACGGCCGAGATGGTCGCGAAATACATCTTCAAGGTGGAAGACCTGCCCAGCTGGATCGCCATCGTGCACGGTTGGGCGTATTTCGCCTACCTGATCATGGCCCTCGATCTGGCGGTGAAGGTTCGCTGGCCGGTCGGACGCACCATCGGCACGTTGCTCGCCGGAACCATCCCGTTCCTGTCGTTTTACGTCGAGCACATCCGCACCAAGCAGGTAAAGGCCGACTTCGGCGTCTGACGCCCACCCTCCTCCGGCTCAGGGCGCCAGCGCCCTGAGCGCCGGGAGCAGCAACGTCAGGGCACGACCCCGATGGGACTGCGCGTCCTTCTCCTCGGCCGTCAACTGCGCAGCGGACCGGTTCTCCCCGTCAGGAACGAAGATCGGGTCATAGCCGAAGCCGCCGTCGCCCGCCGGTTCGCGCGCAATACTGCCGCGCCACTCCCCGCGGACAACCGTCTCCCGTATCTGATCCGAGACGACGCCCTGTGGGATAACGAGAGCACAGGCCGACACGAACCCGGCACCCCGACGCTCGTCCGGAACATCGCCGAGCTGGGCGAGAACCAGTCCTGTGTTCGCGGCGTCGTCTCCGTGACTTCCCGACCACCTCGCCGAGAGAACGCCGGGCATTCCGTTCAGCGCATCGATCTCGATTCCCGAATCGTCCGCCACACACGCCAGTCCAGTCGCTGCAGCACCGTCACGGGCCTTTGCCAACGCGTTCTCCTCGAACGTCGCCCCCGTCTCGGGCGCCTCCGGGTACTCCGGTACGCCGTCGAGGCCGACCAGTTCGACACCGTTCACCCCGGCACCCGACAGCACCCGCTCGAGTTCTCGCAGCTTCTTCGCGTTCCGGCTGGCCACCAGAACACGAACCGTTCGACCAGGCCGGTCAGGCACCGAACTTCTTCTTCGCCGGCTCGGGATTCTTCGGTTCGGGCAGCTCACCCGGGTAGGGCTCCTCGAGGGCAGCACGCTGGATCGCGAACAGCTGTTCGCAGCCGGCCATCGCCGAGTCGAGCATTTTGTCGAGGGTGGTCCGCGGGAACGTCGCACCTTCGCCGGTTCCCTGGATCTCCACGAGCGTTCCCGTGTCCGTGGCGACGACGTTCATGTCGACCTCTGCGCGGGAATCTTCTTCGTAGGGCAGATCGAGGCGCACTCGGCCGTCTACGACCCCCACGCTCACCGCGGCGATCCCGCACGAGATCGGCTGCGGATCCTTCAACAACCCGCCTGCGCGCAAATAGGTGACAGCGTCGACGAGCGCGACGTAAGCACCGGTGATGGCTGCGGTACGAGTACCGCCGTCTGCCTGGAGCACGTCACAGTCGATCGCGATGGTGTTCTCGCCAATGGCGGCGAGGTCGATGGCGGCACGCAGGGAGCGTCCGACCAGGCGGCTGATCTCCTGGGTGCGGCCGCCGACTTTGCCCTTGACCGACTCACGTCCGCTGCGCGTGTGAGTGGCTGCGGGCAACATGGCGTACTCGGCGGTGAGCCAGCCGAGCCCCGAACCTTTACGCCAACGCGGAACACCCTCTTCGACACTCGCGGTGCACATCACGCGAGTGCTGCCGAACTCGACGAGTACCGAACCCGCCGGGTGGGAAGTGAAGCCGCGGGTGATCTTGACCTCGCGGAGTTCGTCGTCTGCTCTGCCGTCTTCTCGTGTGGTCACGCCCGTGAGCCTATCTGTAAGCACGACGGCTCGTGTCAGACGGTGTAGACGCCTCCAGCCGATACTGCCTGCACCGGACCCGAGTACTCGGCCTTTGCCTCGGCGATCACGTCCTCCCGAGATGTCCACGGCGGAATGTGAGTGAGTAGCAACTCTCCCACCCCAGCCATCGTTGCAACCCGGCCTGCTTCGGTTCCCGACAGGTGGATCCCCACCGGGCGGTCCGGACTGTCGGTCCAGGACGCCTCGGCCAGCAGCACGTCGACGCCGCGGGCGAGGTCCACGACGTCGTCGCACATGCCGGTGTCACCGGTGTAGGCGAGCGTGCGACCGGCGCTGTCGGTGAATCGAAAGCCGTACGCCTCCGGCGGGTGGAACACCCGTCGTGCCTCCACGGTGAGGCCTCCGATTGTGACTGGTTCGCGCTCGGACCAGGTGCGCAGATCGATCGTGTCCGAGATGTCGTCCACCTCTCCCCCGCACTCGGCGGAAGCCACGCCGATGCGTGTCGCCGTGTCCGAGGGTCCGTAGATCAGCGCCTTCCCGGTGGGCGGGGTCGGGTGGTACCGACGCCACACCAGGAGCCCTGGTAGATCCAGGCAATGGTCGGCGTGCAAATGGCTGAGAAGGACCGATACCTCGCTCGGGTCCGCGTACCGCTGAAGAGCGCCGAGAACACCCGGGCCGAAGTCGACGACAACGGGTGGCGAATCGGGGGCCGAGATCAAATAGCCCGATGCAGGCGAGTCCGGTCCGGAGACGCTGCCCGAACATCCCAGGACGGTAATGCGCATACTCGCCATGCTGCCACGACACGGCCTCCGTCAAAAAGCTTCTGGACCAATTGGCGAGTCGGACTCACAGTGGCGCACAAGTGTGATGTGGCCGATCAGAGATCGAACTGTGACGTGGACTATCGGAGACCGAACTGTGTCGGCTTTCGCTTCTCGACCTGATTTCGTTCTTTCCGTGCGTCTGCAGACAGAATCCACGCCGCTGCCACACCGCCGACTGCCCCGAACAGGTGACCCTGCCATGACACGTACGGTTGAGACGGGAATACGCCCCACAGCAACCCTCCGTAAACGAAGAACACCGCCACGCCGAGAAGGATCTGACCGAAACTACGCGTGAAGAATC
>JAAZAD010000517.1 GCA_012514505.1 Rhodococcus sp. (in: high G+C Gram-positive bacteria)
CAAGGACAAGCGTCCTTGACACCGCTGACGCTACGCCACCCCCGTCCAGGTGTCAAGCGTCCTTGTCGTAGCCGCGGTCATGTTCTGTCGTGCCGCCTTGACCGGACCGTCGTGAGCGGGTCCTAGTCCGCCAGCACCCTGTCCACGGCATCCCGCACGGTGTCGGCCGCCTTCGCCAGCAGGGGCTGGTCGTCCCAGCCGGCCGCCCACGACGGGTCCTGCGGCATGGGGCTCTGTCTGCACTCCATGACCCCAGACAAGTCACGGACCCCGCGCTGATCAGTGGTCTCCGCCGAGGGCGCATCTCCGCTCGAGTCGGTGGTGCTCGACTCACTGAGGGACTCACTGACGTCGCTCTGCGACTCCTGAACGGAGGACGAACTCGACTGAGCAGATCCAGTCGGAGCGACGACAATCACGTTCGAGTACCAGTGGTTGGGCGCAGAATGGCTTCGACGTCGTTGTCCTTGGTGCCGGTCCCGGTGGGTACGTCGTGGCAATCCGCGCCTTCCAACGACAGCGGCCGTCAGACCGTCCGCGTGGCGTTGATGTAACCGCCGTAGGTCCACGGGCCGCCGTCGAGGCTCGTGTAGAACTTGGCGACCCTGCTCACAGTACCCACGACCCCGAAGTAGCAGGGGTTGACGTGGATACCGTCGTTCTCGTTGTTGCAGCACGCCTGGATCATCCCCTGGTAGCCCGACGATGCGGCGAGGAGGCTGTTCTCATATCGGACGGTGTCTCCCGCCACAGCGAAGTCAACGGTGAGAGTGGACCCCGGGCTCGGAACGGCGACTTGCTTCTCGATGAACAGGAACCGCGGTGAGGGGTCGTTGCGCAAGGACCACCACAGGCGGGAGCGGAGGCCAAATCCGTCGGACTCGTCTCCCAGGTCGTACACGCGGATGCGGACAATGTCTGCCTCGCACTCCTTGATCGTCATACGGATGTTGACGTCGAAGTGGCTGCTGTTCGAGCACCCACCGAACGATGCGCCGGGGACGGACCAGGCCGCCTGTGCCTGGCCACTCGCGGATCCGACGCAGGGCGGCAGCCCAGAGGCCGCCGCTGCCGGGGCCGCGGTCGCCATCGCGATGGCGGGGACGGACCAGGCCATTCCCTTCGTGAGACTACGGCGGCGCACCGTCGCAGTGTCCTGCTCGCCGACCTCGGGCTCCTGGGCGTGCATGGGCAAGTTCCTCTCATCGTGGGGGTGCGCGGCCGATGCGCCGATCGACGCCGGCCGACTCCTACCTGACGGGCATCCCAGGGGAAGTCATGATTCGGTATAGAAATAGTCAAGAGAGATTGGGGCCTTTCGGATGAGTGGATCCGAGCTGAGCACGAGTTGACTTGCGTCGCTGGACATTCCGCGTGTATAGGTCCGCTCAGCGCGCGACGCGAGGACAACCACGTCGGTGTCTCCGCAGTGCTCCCACTAAGGTTGGACTCATGGCTGACTTTGACGTCGTTGTGCTCGGTGCAGGCCCTGGTGGATACGTCGCGGCGATCCGCGCCTCCCAGCTGGGGAAGAAG
>JAAZAD010000518.1 GCA_012514505.1 Rhodococcus sp. (in: high G+C Gram-positive bacteria)
TCCGTCGTCACACGTTCACACTGGTCGAGCAGTGGCTGCACCTGGTCGCCCAACTGCTCGAACCGGGGGTCACCCGGAACGAGCTTGCCCAGATCCAGCAGCTTGCAGACTGCACCGGCCGGGTCCTGCAAATCCGGGAAGGCAAGCCTGGATGCCAGCACGCCGGCCTCCGCGTCGTAGGAATTCGCCAGGTTGCTCGTGGCAAGTGGCAACAAGGTGAGCGCGTTGACGATCGAATCCCTGTTGTCCGCCAGCGTCTGAGTGACGGGGACGAGATCGTTGACGTTCTTCGTCAGCGATTCACGGTTGTCACCGACGAATCGCGCTACGTCACCGAGAGCGATCGCCAACTGATTCAGGGCCTTGCCGAGATTCTCTCGCTCACCCGCAAGGAATCCGGACAGATCCGCGAGCTGGGTGTTGAAGTGGCGCACCTGTTGATCGTTTGCGGCGAGTGCCCCGACGAAGACGCCCAGGTTGTCCACCGTCTCGAAGATGTTGTCGCGGTTCTCGTTGAGGGTTCGCGACGCATCCGAGAGGTTCTGGATGCTCCGTCCGAGTGCGTCACCGTTGCCTTCGAGATTTTCGGCGCCGCTCTTCACGAACTCCGTAAGCGCACCCTCTTTGTTGGCACCCTCCGGACCCAACGCCGCGGTGAGTTTGTCGATGCTGGCGTACAGCTCGTCGACCTCGACTGGTGTGGCGGTACGACTCTCGTCGATCACCGCGCCGTCGGCCATCTTCTCGCCGCCCGAATACGCGGGCGCCAGTTGGATGTACCGGTCGGAGACGACCGAAGGCGTGACCTGCGCGGCCTTGGCGTCGGCAGGAATGTCGACACCTCGGTCCACGGTCAGTTCGACCTTCACGACCTCACCCTGAGGCTCGACGGAATCCACCGTGCCCACCTTGATTCCGAGCACGCGAACGTCCGAGCCGTCGTAGATGCCGACCGACTTGTCGAAGTATGCGGTGATCTTGGTGGATCCAGCGCTTGTGAACAACCACCACAATGCGCCTGCCACAACGAGGACCAGGACGAGAGCGATGGCAATCACGCCTACACGGCCGCGCGCTGCGCTACCGGACCCGTTTTCGGTGGCACTCATCAGTTACCTCCCAAGGTACGCATGGGCGGACGGTCACCCGGAATGTCGGGCAGACCCGGCGGCAACAGATTCACGACCACCTGATCGAACCATCGTCCGTTACCGACGACGTTGGTGTACATCCGAACGAAGGGCTCGTACAGCTTGGACGCCCTGTCGAGATTTTCGTTGTTCTCACGCAGAATCTGAACGACACCGTTGAGCTGCTCGAGAGCGGGACCGATCTGTTCCTCGTTCTCACGGACCAATCCGGTCAACTGCTGCGACAGGCGCTGCGTACCGGTCAGCAACTGAGAGATCGCTTGCTGACGAAAGTTCAACTCCTCCAGAAGCAGACCCGCGTCGCTGATCAGCTTCGTGAACTCCTCGTGTCGATCGGCGAGTACCTGCGAGGTCCTACCGGTCGCCTCGAACAGCTTGCGAAGCTCGGCATCACGACTCGCGATGGTTTCCGACAGCCGGCTCACACCGTCCAAGGACGCCCGGATGTCGTCGGGTGTTCCCGCAAACGCCTCCGACAGCGTTTCCATACTCTGTGCCAACTGATCCGTGTCGATCTCGTTGACGGTCTCAGCTGCACTCGAGAACGCTTCGAGCACATCGTAGGGCGCTGTGGTCCGTTCCAACGGAATCCGGGTGTCCGGATCGAGTGGTTCGGTGCCTCGCGGTTCGAGGGCGAGGTACTTCTGTCCCAGGATGGTCTTGATCTGAATGGAAGCCGACGTATGGTCGCCCACCCAGGCGTCCTTGACCTGGAATTCGGCCACCACGCGATCACCGTCGAGATCGACGGAGGTCACCTTGCCCACCTTGACACCCGCGATACGAACCTCGTCGTCCGACTTGAGGCCGGCCGCTTCCGAGAACTCCGCACTGTATGTCGCTCCCGCACCGATGAAGGGCAGGGAGTCGATGAAGAATGCGGAAACCGTTGCCAGTAGCACGATCATGATGCCGAGTCCGCCCGCGAATGCTGGGCTGCGCTGTTTTCTCATCGTTGCTGCAACTCCTGCATCCCTTCCTGCGTGCACCGTTTCGCCGAGTTGGTGTACAGCGGCTGGTTCACGGTCGGAAGACCCGTCGGAAGGTTCAGATAGGGCGACGTGCCCGGTCCGGCGAGGACGTCGATGCCGCACAGGTAGAACTGGAACCAGGAGCCGTAGCTCGCAGCGCGGCCCAACCGCTCCAGCTTCACCGGCAGCGTCTCGAGGACGGCATCGACTTCTTCACCGTGGCGGTTCAGCGTCCCTGCGACCTCGTTGAGCGCCGAGATCGAACCCTGGATCGACGGACGAGTCGGTTCGAGCAGATCCGATGTCGCGTCGGTGAGACCGGCGAGGGATTCCACCGCCGAGCCGATCGTTCCTCGCTCGTTGGACAGCCCGGTCACCAACTGTTGTGTGTTGGTGATCAGCGAGTCCAGGTTGTCGTCACGCTCGTTGACGGTGGCCAGGACCGAGTTCAGGTTGTCGATCACGCTTCCGATCACGGCGTCCTTGTCGGCAAGAGTGTTGGTCAAGCTCGCAGTGTTACGAACGAGATCGTCGATGGTCCCCGACTGCCCCTGGAACACCTGAATGATCTGGAAGGACAGCTTGTTGACGTCCTCTGCACTCAGCGTTTGAAACAGCGGGCGGAAACCGTTGAACAAGGTCGTGAGGTTGACCGCCGGCTGCGTCCGCTCGATCGGAATGGTTTCCCCTTCCTCGAGCTTCTCCCCCTGCTCTCCGTCTCCCTGTTCCAACGCGATGTACCGCTGGCCCACCAGGTTCCGGAATCGGATCGTCGCGGTCGAACTCCCCGGCAGCCAATCGCGATCGGCCACCGAGAACCCGACCTTCGCCTGGCTGTCGTTGACGATCTCGATGCTCTCCACCTGACCGACACGCACGCCGGCGATCCTGACGTCGTCCCCCTCGTTGAGCGAGGTGACATCCGAGAAGATCGCGTTGAACTTGGTGCCACCACCTCCACCGAGGTTGGCAATGGAAGCCGCGAGCAGAGCCGTCGCAATGATCGTCACAACTGCGAAGATGATCAGTTTGACGAGCGGCGCCGTCAATCCTCTCACTTGAAACTCACCTCTGCTCCCCTCAAGGCCGGTGCTCCCACCTTGGTCGTCCAACTCGGCACTTCTTCTGGCGCAATACCGTTGGCTTCCCCGTACACGACATCCAATGTGTCCTGCTCGAACTTCGAACCGGCGTAGCTGGCCGGAGTTGCCGCGCTTGCCGAAGACGTACTAGCCGGGGTGGCGTCCATCCCTTCCCACGGCGGCACCACGTTGGGCACGCCCGGCGGTGGCGGGAGGATGTCCAGCGGTTCGGTCGAACCCGGGTTACGGCTGGGCACCTGGTACGAGCCGTCGTTGTAGGACGACCCTCCCGGATACTGCGGGAACTTCTTGCCCGGCTCGTTGTACTTGTCGTAGCAGGCCGGACCGCGGTTGTCGAACAAGCGTGGCTCGTCCTGGTTCGGCAAGTACCGCCCCTTCGGGTTCACGAACTGCACGTTCGCGCGAACACCCGGGTACGGATCGTCCGGAGCCAGAAGCTCGCGCGCTTCGGGTGCGGACTCCGCGAAACCCCTGAAGGTGCACGGGAAGGTCGGCGAGTAGCGCGCCAAGATCTGGAGCGCCTCACGCGAATCGGCCGCGATGGTGATGATCGAGTCCGCGTTCGCCTCCAGCAGATCGGCCGTGGTGGCCGAAGTGCCGGTGAGAGAAGTCAACAGTGCGGACAGATCGTTCTGCTTCTCCACGACCGTATTTCCGGTGACCGTCAGATTGTCGAGCGCATTGATCAACTGCGGCGCAGCATCGGCGTACGTCTGCGAGAAGTCCGCGAGGCCACGGATACCTTCCTGCAGGTCCGGCATTTCGGTGTTGATGCCGCTGAAGATCTGCTCCAGCCGATCGATGGTCAGACCCAGTTCCTCGCCGCGGCCGCTGAGACCCTGCGACAGAGCACCGAGTGTATTGGCCAGGTCCTGCGGCGGAATGGCCTTCAGGAGTGGCAGCAATCCGTCCAGGACGTCACCGATCTCCACAGCGTTTCCGCTGCGGTCCTGCATGATCGTGTCGCCAGCCTCCAGTGAGTCGGGACTTTCGCCAGCACTTTCGCCCTCCGGAATGATCAGCGATACGTACCGCTCACCGAACAGGGTCTTCGGAAGCAGACGAGCCGTCACGTTCGATGGGATCAAGTCGGCCTGATCCGGTTGGATCGCGAGTTCGACCGACACAGCGCCGTCTTGGGGAGTGCTGTTGCGAACCTCTCCCACGATCATGCCGCGCACCTTCACGTCGGCATTGAGCGACAGTGAGTTTCCCACCGAATCGGTGATGAGTTCGACCTTCACCACCTTCGTGAAGATCTTGTTGAACATCCCGAGCGTCACGAACAGAAACAGCGCGAGCACGACGAAGAAGGCGATCCCGAGGACTCGGCGACGCAGAACTGTTGCAGTCTCGTTCATCCGGCCACCCTCACAGTCGTCGTCGTGCCCCAGATGGCGAGGCTGAGGAAGAAGTCGAGGAGGGCGATCGTCACGATCGCGGTACGCACTGCCCTACCGACGGCGACACCGACACCGGCCGGACCACCCGACGCGTGATATCCGTAGTAGCAGTGGATCAGGATGAGAATGAACGCGAATATCAACACTTTCGCGAACGAATACAGCACATCCTCGGGCGGTAGGAACA
>JAAZAD010000519.1 GCA_012514505.1 Rhodococcus sp. (in: high G+C Gram-positive bacteria)
GCGAGGCGTCGATGACCTGGCCGCCGTGGTTGGAGTGCGCCTTCTGCTCGAAGTAGAGCGCGGCGGCCTGGACACGCACGTCCGGCTTCTCGCCTTTGTCCACGATGACGAACTGCCCCATCATGCCTTGGTCCTCGTGGAGGAGCATGTGACAGTGGTACATGTACGGAAACGACGGGTCCGCGTAGTCGGTGAAACGGACGAGCAGGCGGACTGCCTCACCAGGCGGCACGTACACGGTGTCCTTGGGTCCGGACAGCGCCGGGTTGTCGGTGTCGAGTACCTGAAACTGCACGTCGTGAACGTGGAAGTTATGAATCTCGCCACTGACGTTGCGCACTTCCCACACCTCGGTGGTCCCTAACGTCACCACCTCGTCGATGCGGGACATGTCCATTTCTTTCCCGTTGATCGACCGGGAACCATTCAGCTCGAACTTCCTCGTTCGTTCCGGTTCACCGAGGTCCTTCTTCTCCGCCAGTCGGTGTGGAATCTCGGTGTTCGGTTCGAGCGTCTCTGCTGCCCGAAGCTCGAGAACGTCCAGGGTGTCAGCACCGCCGGCGAATCTTTCTGTCATGAAGTCGGCACCCAGATCCGGGGGTGTACTTCGCAGTACGGCGTCGGTGCCCGGAGGAATCTCCACGACGATCTCGGCACGTTCCCCAGGCGACAACATGATCGATTCGAGTTTCTGCGGTGCCTCGATCAGGCCACCGTCGGTGCCAATGAGATCGAACGGTAATCCTGTGTCGAATCCGAAGTCGTAGACGCGGGCATTGGAGGCGTTGAGGAGGCGCAGGCGCACCCGCTCGGTTGTGACGTCCAGGTAGGGCGCAGGCGTGCCGTTGACCAGAATTTCGTCGCCCAGGATTCCGGTGTCGGAGAATATGGGCGGGTCCAGGTTCAGCTGATCTCCGTCGAACGTCTTGTCCTGGACTATCAGCGGGATGTCGTCCACACCGTACCGATCGGGAAGTGCGGCCCCTGCCGGGTCGTCGACGATCATCATGCCCGCCAGCCCCCGATATACGTGTTCGGCTGTGGAGCCGTGCAGGTGCGGGTGGTACCAGAGCGTTGCTGCAGGCTGGTCGACCACCCAATCTGGAGACCAGGTCGCATCCGGTTCCACCATCTGATGCGGTCCGCCGTCCATCGCCGCAGGCAGATGCATGCCGTGCCAATGCAGGGTGCTTGCTTCCCCCAACTCGTTGCGCACGTTCATCCGCACCGGCTCGCCACGAGTCATTCGGATGGTCGGGCCGAGGTAGTCACCGTTCACGCCCCAGGTTTCGGTCTCGGGGCCGTGTCCCAGGTCTGCGATTCCCTGCCGCATCTCGAGGTCGAAGACGCGTGTGCCGTCCGGCGTCACGGTGGACTCCGCGATGGGAGGGATCTGAAGCGCGTGAGAGAACTCGACTTTGCCGGCGGTGTTCACATCGGCAGACGAATACGCGTACGCGACGACGCCCGCCACCACCAAGACCACGACGAGAATCGCGGCCCCGATGCCTCCGACGAGCCTTGTCCACATGCGTCGCCGACTTCGCGGCGGGTCACTTTTCGGCATGTGCCGTATGTTTCCGAAAATCGCACAGGTGGAAATCCAGGAAGTCCCGGAGATTCACCCGGACACCAACCCTGATTCGACGTTGATCTTCTCGCCGCGAAACCGTCCGAACTGCAGCGTCTCTGAGTAGCATCGAGATCATCTCGATCACATCTTTTCTCCCGGCCCTCGGAGGTCACGGTGGGTGGACTCGGTATCGATTTCGGAACTGCCAACACTGTCGTCGGCACCACTGAAGAAGGCATCGTCCTGAACGAGCCGTCATTCATGCTGGTTCGGACGAAGGAGCCGAGTCGCGCCCTGGCGATCGGTAAGGACGCACGCGACCTGGTCGGCCGTACTCCGGTCGGAATTACATCGGTCCGCCCGATGAAAGACGGGGTCGTCGTCGATCTCGAGTCCGCGAGGGCGTACCTCTCCGCAGTCGTCAAACGTGTGAACCCGCGCCGCAGGTTCGGTCTGCGACCGAAAGGTGTCATCTCGGTCCCGGCCGGCGCCACCCCACTCGAACGTCGCGCGTTGCTCGAGGTCGGGCACGAGGCCGGCATGCGGAAGGTCGGGCTGATCCCGGAGCCAGTTGCCGGAGCGTTCGGTTGCGGGATCAACCCGCTCGAGGCCCGCGCTCACCTCATCGTCGATATCGGCGGCGGCACTTCGGAAATCACCGCATTCTGTTTCGGTGGGATGCTGTCGCACCGCAGTTGTCGGCAGGCAGGCGACGAACTGACCAACGCGCTCTACCAATACCTGAGGTCAGAGCACAAGATCATCGTCGGTCAACTGACCGCTGAGCGAGCAAAAGTCGGCTCGCCCGATGTCACAGAAGGGGAATCGCTCGTCCTGGAGGGTCGCGATGCCGTGACCGGCCGGGCACGGCTGGTCACGTTGGAAACCGACGAAATCGTGGAGGCACTGAAGCCGACCACTGCCGGAATCGTCCAGACCCTGACCGCGTGTCTCGAGGACCTACCCGCTCAGGCAGTCGGTGACGTGATGTCCGAGGGACTACTCGTCATCGGTGGTGGGTCGATGCTGCGCGGGCTGGCACCGCTGCTCGAGTCGTCCTTCGGGTTCCCGGTGAAGACCGCCGAGCGTCCTCTCACCTGCGTGGCCGAGGGTGCCACGGCGTGTTTGGAGCACCCCGAGGTCATCGCCGCCTACAGCATCTGATCACCGAGTCCGTGTGAGCGAGGGCCGCTCCGCGAGATAACGCTCGAGGATGGGCTTGACCACCGGGCCTGCTGTCGCCGACCCGAAGCCGCCACCTCGGACCAGCACCGACACCACGATTTCAGGACTGTCGAAGGGTGCTACCGCAGAGAACCACGCATTGAGCCCCTCCCCTGGTGCCGACGGATCCTCGGCCGTGCCGGTCTTGGTACCGACGGGGACCGGCAGCGACGCCAGTTGCCCGCCGGTGCCGGCGGTGCCCGACGCCAACATTCCCGCCCGCACGGGGTCGAGCCGATCCGCGAACGGCAACGGAATCGGTGCGTCCGTCGGTATCGGCGTGACGTCCGCCCCGTAACCCGCCGCGAGTTGGGGAGTGACCATGGCTCCCGTGGAAATGCCCGACGTCCAGCGCGCCAATTGGATCGGGGTCGCAGTCACGGTTCCTTGGCCGATCCCCATCAGCAGCGTCGACCCCGGATACCAGGTCCCGCCGATCTCTGCGACCGTGTCCGGTGTTCCCAGGAATCCCTCGACTTCGCTCGGCAGGTCGATCCCGGACGGCTGACCCACCCCGAGTTGCGCGGCGGTCGCGGCGATCCGCTCGGGACCGATGAGGTCGGCGAGCTGGTAGAAGTACACGTTGTCCGACCACTGGAGCGCCCCCACCAGGTTGTTCGGCCCCATCGGCTTCCAATTCCCGAAGGTGTGCCCACCGTAGGTGTACGAAGCGCCGCCCGCGAGCTTCACGTCCGGTGACAGCACGCCGAATTCCGCGTTCGCCGCAGCGGTGACGATTTTGAAGGTCGATCCTGGCGGCGCCGCCGTCTGGGTGACGTGATTGAGCAGCGGCCCAGGTCCGGGCGCATCGAGTTGGGCAGAAAGAGCGACCACGTCGACGGGTGGACCGTAGATGTTGTTGTCGAATCCCGGCACACTCGCCATTGTCAGCACTGCGCCCGTCCGGACGTCCATCACGATCGCGGCACCCACATCGCCGCCGCTGGTGCGGACAGCATCGGTCAGAGCGTTGGTTGCCAGCTCCTGCAGTCCGAAGTCCAGGTGCAGCCGAAGGTCGTGTCCGCGTATCGGGTCCACGCGATCACCGGGAGCGACCGGGCGTCCGCCAGAGTCGACGTACACGCACTGCTTGCCGTCGCTACCACGCAGTAGTGCGTCGTACTGCTTCTCGAGACCCGCCTTGCCGACCCTGGACCCGAGCGCAAGGTGTGGCCACGTTTTCATGTCGTCCGGGTCGGCAACCCCGACATGTCCGAGCACGGTGCCGACCATCGCACGGTGCGGGTAGTGCCTCTTTCCGGACGGATAGATCAGTACCCCTGGGATGTCTGCAGCCATGATGTGGCGAACCTGATCTGGCGTTGCCTTGCCGACGACGACTTGTAGCTCGCCGTCGGAGCCGCGCAGCATCTCGGCCATGTCGTCCGGGGTGGTGCCGAGCAGTCCGGCGAGCTCGTCGCGATTGCCGGCTCTGTTGCCGTCGAACAGCAGAGACACCACCGCAACGGTGTACTCGGCCTCGTTGACCGCGAGCGGCACGCCGTGACGATCGACGATGGCGCCACGCTCGGCGGGCAGCCGAATGCAGCGCATCATCTGCTGGTCGCTCAGTGCACGCAACTCGTCGCCACGATCTTTCTGAAGTTGCCACGTGAACACCGACATCGCGACGAGTGATGCGGTGACGATGAGCGCGCCCGCCGATATGCCTCGCGGTTGGCGGCGGCGCCGCGACGCCGGCGCCCAGAGCGGCCGTGCGACACCGTCTCTGCGGATCGCAAGCACCAGCCCGATCTCGACGAAACCGATGAGGGCGGCCGTGCCCCCGTAACTGAACAGTGGAATCGGCATCCCGCCGTGTGGCAGCACGGAAAGGCTGGCACCGACGGCGACCACGCCATGAACTCCGAACAGGGCGGCTATCCCCACGGCAACCAGTGCCGCTTCCCTGGTCCGCGCGGTCCGGGCGGCTATTGCCGCCCGCCACACGATCACCAGAACCGCCACCACGACTGCCAAGCCGGCGAACAAACCCCAGCCGTAGACGATGCTCGCGAAGGCCAGATCGTGCTCGGATTCGGGCAGGTACTCGGCCCTGATGTCGTACAGCGGGTCGCCCGCCATGCCCCGCAACCCGCCACTGCCGATCGCGATGTCGGCTTGCAGTTCCGCCCATCCCGACCCTTGCTCGTCGGCGTCGCTGGACAGGAAGACGTGAATCCGTTCGAGCTGATAGGGGTGGAGGAACAGCACTGCCAGGGGAAGCGAGGCGAGTCCCGCCGCGAACAGCGGCAGCAGCGGCAACAAGGGCACCCTGGCGAGAATCAGCATGAGCACAGCGATCGCTGCAAGCACGGCGGCGGTCGACAGGTCGGGTTGCATGGCAACGAGCGCAACGGGGACGCTCGTGACTGCCAGCACAGTAACCAACCGGCCGAGGGTGTACCCGGCGGCCAGGAGACTCGCCGGGACCAAGACGAGGCCGAGCTTGGCAAGTTCGGACGGCTGAATGGTGAAGAGACCCAGATCCAGCCAGCGCTGGGCTCCCTTGACTGCGACACCGGTGACCAGCACCGCCGCCAACATGACCGTCGACACCGCGAGCACAACCCACCCGAACCTGCGCAGGTCGCTGAGCCGAAGACGGGACACCGCGTACATGACGCCGAGGCCTACTACCCCGAACAGGGCGTGGCGTACGGCGTTCGACGTCATCCCCGTGGAAATCAGGTTGAGCAGGCCGAGGAGGACGAGGACTATCGCCGCCCCGACGAGCCAGGGGTCGGATTCTCGTTTCCGCGCCTGCATGGTCGCCGGCGTCTCAGCACGTTGCGTTCTGGTCGGGTACGAACACGGGCTCCGAGGCCGCGACGTCCGGGGCGCTGGTGACTGCAGCGAGTGCGAGTGCGGAACCGGGTGGCAGAGCCGCCCGACTGATGCCGTACACCTGCTGCCGACCAGGCTCCGGGCTCATCGTCACGGGCCCAGTCGTGTCGACTTTCCCCGAGCAACGGTCGTACACGCGTAGTTCCCAGGCCACGTCTCCGACGTCCGCTACGGGATCGAGGTGAACGTCGACCCGTATCGCACACGGTCCGCCAGGCGCGCACGTTCCGTCGGCGAGGGTTGCGGTGACCTCGGTGATCGGACCTGCTTTGGGTGGGGCTCCCGTATCGACCGGCATCGGCGCGGCCGCCACCTGCTCGGCTCCCGGATTCCTGTCGCCTTCCGGAGGTAGCGGCGGAGGCGGCGATACGGGGCGAATCTGATTCACCGCGTACGAATCGACCGGATCGAGGACTGCTTCCCACCCCTGACGCAAATCAGACCACACGCCGGGGCCGAACCACACTGCTCCGACGAGTAGCGGGATCACAGACAGCAACAACAGGAGTGTGCGCCGCGACGGTCGTCTCTTCTTTCGATGCCAGACATTCCGGACCGGCAGATATCGGCCTTTCGGTGCGAGCGATTGCTCGGTGGCCGGATCTTGCCCGTGGGCCTGATCCGCCGAAACGCGACAGTCAGCAGACGGACGCTCCGTTGTTGTCGCCGACACGAGCGAAGCGATCTGACGTCGTATCTTCGGTTCGCCAGCGGGATCGGACGCGGTCTCGGCTTCGCGGCGAATCAGTTGCGCCAGGGCCGCCAGATCCGACGCTTCCGAGATCGGTGGGTCCAATCGTTCTGCGAACTCGTAATCGCTGCAGTTCGCCGTGATGCTGTGCAGCACGCTCTTCGCCGCGTCGTGCACATCGGTCCAGGAGGCGGCACTTTCGGTGCGGTCGATGCCGAGTTGTCCGGTCTCGGACACCGTTACCGCATCGCCTGCGAGACCGAGTGGGTAGCGACGCTCGCGCTGCGCCAGTTCGAGCTGATCGATCACATCAGTGAGAAGTAGCGCGGCTTGCGCCGGTGTCAGGGCGGCAACGAGTAGCAGCCTGTGCAGCACGACCTCGTTACGGTCGTCGGGATCGGCATGTTCGCCGGGGTCGGCATGTTCGTCGGGGTCGGCATGTTCGTCGGGAACGGTCGTATAGGGAACAGGTTTGTCGAGTTCAGCGCGCGCGGGTGTAGTGGGTCGGCTCTGTAGCGGCGCGAGTTGCCCCGTATGTCGCCTCAGCACTGTTTCGATCATTGCGCCATCCCGGAACTCCATTGCCCCGCGCGGGCGTGCGACTGTACCGGAGCGGGCGGCCGCTCCGATCTTGGACTATGCCCTTGTCGATTGCCGAAATCCGTTACGCCTATTCATATTCCATTTCGCCGATACAACTGGTTCAGGTGGGGATTTCCGTCACTCAATCGAGACCTGAAAACCCGCCGACCTCCATTGTGTACCCGTCCGGTCACACATGAA
>JAAZAD010000520.1 GCA_012514505.1 Rhodococcus sp. (in: high G+C Gram-positive bacteria)
GCGAAGGATCGCGCCGACCTCATCCGTGACATGTGGGCTCCGATGGCCGGGATGTACCACTTCATCCCCGGCGGCGTGGACATGGCGACCGTGCACCAGCAGAACTTCGGCTTCCGTCCGGACTCCGCGATCGAGCAGGTCCGCGAAGGTCTGGAATCCCTTGTCGCGGCCGATGCGTGAACCCGCATCGAGAAGGCCCTCGAGGACGGGGTCGCAGCGTTGACGTCTGCCGATCCTGGTGTGACCATCCCCGACCTGAACGTGCTGCTCGTCCTGGGAGATCCGACCAGCCAGCACTTCGTCGACGAGGTGCAAGGGATGTCCGGGTTCGGCGGCATCAGCGGCTACATCGCCATCACCGTCTGGCCCACCTCGCGCGTTCTCGATCGCCTCGAGGCGATCGCGGTCCACGAACTGCACCACAACGTGCGCTATTCACCCGGCGGGATCGTGTGGGACCCACAGACGGTGATGGTTGGCGAGCACGTTGTGTCCGAAGGGCTCGCCGACGTTTTCGCGTCCGAGTTGTATGGCGACGCCGGCTACACCCACTTCGTGCGCGATGAAACCCACTCCGACGACCAAGTCTTGGCGAAGGTTGCCAGCGGCCTGGGCGTCACAGGAATGGCAGACTTCGCCGCCTGGGTGCTGGGCGACTCCAGCGCACAACTGTTCGGTGCCGAGCCTGTCGGCTTGCCGACCGGGGCCGGTTATGCAGCCGGTGCTCGGCTTGTCCGCGCCTACCTCGACGCCACGGGCACCACGGCCGCCCAAAACGTCCGCACTCCCGCGTCCGAGACCCTGCGCATTGCGCTGCCACGGCTGGGCCTGACCACAGACGCGGCACACTGAGCAGCACGTCGATCGACAGGAGCCCGGTGATGGAATGGACGGTGCACGAGCTCGCTGAACGCGCAGGCATCAGCGGCCGCACGCTGCGCCACTATCACCGCATCGGGCTGCTCGAGCCCGATCGCGTCGGGTCCAACGGCTACCGCTACTACGGTCCCGACGCGGTCGCGCGCCTGCAACGCATCCTTCTGCTCCGCGACACGGGTATGCCACTGGCCGACATCTCCGCAGTGCTCGACGCCCCCGAGACGCCGACCGCCGAGGTCGAAGCGCTCGAGGCCCACCTGACACAGCTCGCCGAGGACCGCGAGGCCCTGGACCGGCGCATCAGCGCGGTCGAGCACACCCTGCAGATGCGCCGAGAGGGTCGCGAACCGCGCATGGATGTGATGCTCGAAGGCTTCAACGACCGCTACGAGGCCGAGGTCGTACGCCGGTGGGGGCGCGAGGCCTTCGCCGCGTCGAACCGCTGGTGGCATGCCAAGTCCGTGGAACAGCAACGCGACTGGCAGGCCAACGCCCAGGCCCTGCTCACACGGTGGGCAGAAATCCACGAAGCCGGCCACACACCCGGCTCACCAGTTGCTCGAGCGCACGCTGCCGACCACATGGCCTGGTTCGCTGACATCCCCGGGACACCCACCCACGTCGGCGATGTCGAACGATCCGCCGCAATGGTGCGAGGCATGGCCGACCTCTACGAAACCAACCCCGACTTCCACCAGACCTTCGGCAGCCCAGAAGCCGCGCAGTTCGCCGCGAACGCACTGCGCATCCACGTGCAGCATCCGTCCTGACAGCGGCGGATGCCGCGGCGCCGTCCCGGACCGAAAGATGCCATGTCCCATCCCAACGCTGCCCTCACACCGCGTCACCGTCTGAAGGTTGCCCAACTCGTTGTCGAGGAGGGCTGGCCGATCAGTGAGGTCGCCGCCCGATTCCAGGTCTCGTGGCCGACCGTGAAGCGCTGGGTCGACCGCTACCGCGCCGGCGAGCCCATGCACGACCGGTCCTCGCGCCCGAAGAGCTCGCCGAACAAGACGAGCAAGCCCGTCACGAAGCGGTGCGTCAACCTGCGGATCAGGTTGCGGGAAGGGCCAGTTCAACTATCAGCGCGGCTGGGGATCGCGCCCTCCACCGTCCACCGCATCCTCACCACTGCTCGATTGAATCGGCTGTCGCACGTCGACCGGGCGACCGGCGAACCGATCCGTCGTTACGAGCACCCGCACCCCGGGTCGCTGGTGCACGTGGACGTGAAGAAGCTGGGGAACATCCCCGACGGCGGTGGCTGGCGCTACGTCGGCCGACGCCAAGGCGACCGCAACCGCGTCGCCACGCCGGACAAGCCACGCAATCAGCACGGCGGACCCAAGCTGGGCTACGCCTACGTCCACACCGTGATCGACGACCACTCCCGCGTCGCGTACACCGAGATCCACGACGACGAGACTGCTGTCACTGCCGTTGGCGTCCTGCAACGAGCTGTCGGCTGGTTCGCCGAGCGTGGGGTCACGATCGAGCGAGTACTGTCCGACAACGGCGGTGCCTACCGGTCGCATCTGTGGCGCGGTACCTGCGAGGCGCTGTCGATCCGTCCGAGGTACACGCGCCCATATCGCCCGCAGACGAACGGGAAGGTCGAGCGCTTCCACCGCACAATGGCCGACGGGTGGGCTTACGCCCGCTGCTACCGCTCAGAGGCAGAACGACGCGACGCTCTCGAGGCATGGCTGCATCACTACAACCATCACCGACCCCACACGGCCTGCGCCAACCAGCCACCCTTCACGCGGTTGATCAATGTCCCCGATCAGTACAGCTAGACCAGGTCGTCGGCTACCTGGGTGCCAGCAGGGAGCCGCAGGACATCGACATCGATGGGCCCGCCCTGGGACGGGTAGCGAACATGTTTGCGACCCGGTAACCAGCTACCGCTGGAGCGTCCGTGCGTGGCGACTTCGGCGATCTTGACCACATCGGATGGACAACCGGGAGCTAGATTAGGCCCATTGCCCAACCCGAGGGACATGGTCTCAAGACCTACGGATTAAGTCAGAATCCGTCCGTCCCGCCGGGTAGCACTGAGTAAAACTGGAACATGGTTGATGCAGGTGAGGAAGGCCGCGAGCACCGCGAAGTGGTGCTTAGTCACGTGGTCACGACGTATCGTCCGTGACCGCTCCGTCGCCGCTGCGTCCAGACCATTTCAGTGTGGTGAGTCAGGGATGGGGCGTTCTCGACCGCGACCA
>JAAZAD010000521.1 GCA_012514505.1 Rhodococcus sp. (in: high G+C Gram-positive bacteria)
CCGCGAATGTCGCGTTCGGTGTCGACGAACTGCACCGCTACGCCACCGGTGAAGGAATTACCGTGGCCGTCATCGATTCCGGCGTCTCCCCGAATGTGCGTCTGCCGGGCCTGATTGGCGGTGGCGACTACATCGGCACCACCAATGGACTCCAAGACTGCGATCACCACGGCACACTCGTGGCCGGCATCATCGCCGCCACCCCCTCGGAATCGGACGGCTTCGTCGGTGTCGCCCCGGACGCCACCGTGCGTTCGATACGACAGACGTCCTCGGCGTTCGAACCGGTCGACAAGGGGCCGGACGCACCAGACGGGGGAGCCTCGACCCTGGCTACGCTGGCCCGCAGTATCGTTCATGCCGCGAACTCGGACGTCGACGTGATCAACCTGTCGGTCACAGCCTGCTACCCGACAGACGAGTTCGTCGACACATCGGATGTGGCGGCGGCGCTGCGTTACGCAGTCGATGTCAAAGACATCGTCGTGATCACAGCGGCAGGGAATTCGGATTCTGAATCATGCTCGTCCAACCCCGGTTTCGACCCCGCCAACGGTGGCGACCCACGAAACTGGGATGGCGTCACCCACGTGTCGATGCCGTCCTTCTATTCGCCGCTGGCACTGAGCGTGGGTGGAACCACCCTCAACGGTCAGGCATACACCGGCACGATGGCCGGACCTTGGGTTTCGGTGGCGGCGCCTGCCGTCGATATCGTCTCCCTCGACCCCACCAAAGGAGACATAGGTGGGCTGACCAACGCAACGGTCGGCAAGGATGGTCCACGCCCCATCACCGGGACCTCGTTCGCATCCGCGTACGTCGCAGGATTGGAAGCCCTGATCCGCGAAAAGTACCCGGACCTGTCCGCAACTGAAGTGGTCGACCGGATTCGGAACACCGCACACACACCGGGCTCGGGAGATCGCAACCTGATCGGCGACGGTGTCGTCGACCCCATCGCCGCGTTGACCTGGTCGACTGCGGACATCCGACATGCGATCGCCCCACCATCGCGGGTGGTTACACCCGAATCCGCAACAGCCCCGGAGACCTTGGTTCGCAACATTGTGATCCTCGTGGTCGTCGGCATGTGCGTCACCGGCCTTGTCGTGTCCGTTGCGCACCGAACGCTTCGAGAGGAACATCATGATCAAGCTGACTGAGTGGACAGCCATCGGCTCGGTGGTCACGGTGACCGGTGCACTATTGGCCATTGGAACTCTCCCCGGCGACAGCCCTGCCCGGCCCGCCATCGCGACGGTGGCTGCGTTGGTGGTCCTGGCGTTGGTTTTTGCGCCGGGTGGGCTGACTGTCGTCGACAGGTTTCACCGTCGACGCCGGTTCGCTCGACCCCGCCGGCTGGTGTCTTTGCTGTACTCGACCCTCCGGTGCGGGACGGTGTGGGACGGGCAGACTGTGTCCATGTTCGTCGCGCTACGCCCCCTGCCGTTCTCGGTATCGGTGGTCGGCGCGAACGAGACCGGCGTCGAATCGCGGCCCTTGCCACTGGATCTGATCCGTGACCACCTTGTCCAGGGTGACGTGAACCTGGCGGGCATCCGTATCATCTCCCACGGCTACCGCACCCACCGCGAGAGCCCGTACGGTCAGGCATACACATCGTTACGGGGCGATACCGCTATGCCGGACACGCTCAGCACGGTGATCGAGATCCGTGTCAATCTCGCGAAGTCCTATCAGAGCGTGCTTGCGCGAGCAACGAACGGAAGCGTCCCCACCGGTGTCGGAAACGCAGCGCGAATTGTCTCGGCCCGACTCGAACGACAACTGAACATCGCCGGATACTCGGCAACATTGTTGAAACCCAACGCGATCCGAAAATTCCACGACGCTGTCCTGGCCCCGCTGAACGACGGCTTCAAAGATGAGCGGTGGACCCACCTGGGTGGCACCCTTCCGACAGTGACGGCAGCGCCGGCCGAGTGGAGTGAACTGGCTGTGGAGCGTTGGCTGGGTGTTCCCGCCGACCGTATGGCGTATGTCGTCGAAATCGGGAACGACCGGCACCAGAACACTTCGGTCGGTATGACTGTGGCCTATTCCTACGATCAGGTGACCAAAATGCCAGCCCGATCCCTGCGGCTACGCCCGAACGATGGCGCCCACGGCGACCATGCCACCGCACTGTTGCCGCTGGCGCAAACAGTGGCAACACCCGCCCCGTCATTGACGGTACGCGACGGTGCGGACTTCCCGGTGACGCTGCCAGCCTTCGGATTAGGTGTGTACCTCGGGCCCGCAAATGACGGGTCCGGGCGGGTATTCCTCAACACCGAGACCGGCGGTGAAGTCCTTTGGCTCGAGACGCCGGAAGCTTTCGCACATCAGCTGGCGGCCCGGATCACGACAACAGGAGCGCGGGTGGGGATCTTCACCGATTCTCCGCACTGGGCGGCATTGGCCGGCAACGTACCGGGGATGCGGCTGCGGCCGAAAGGTGCCGATGTCGCCATCTACGAAGGTCAGCCACCGTCGCAGTTCCCCATGTCGACCGCAATTCTGGTGTGGGCGCCGAACGGTGCTCCACGAGGAGCCACTCACCGTGTCACCGCAGACGACTCCGGTGTCATGACCCTAATCTCGCGCACGTCCCGGGTTCGGTTCGACTGGGAGGCACCGCATGCGGAGCTGCCGTTCATAACGTCACTTGCGGGCTGAGTGCAGCAGCACGCAGGTGGTGGTCGAAACCCGGGTGGTGACCTGATAGCCCGTCGTATTGGCCGCGCACCCCACCGTTAACAAACATGCGAAACGGGCTCGCTTGCATGGGCATTTGACCTGCCTCGCTGTGCACTACGCGCAAATGTAAAGGTCAGAGCGATATGGGGGTGTTCCTCGGTACAGCTTCCAGAGGTCCCACCGAGTGGGTGTGCCGCAGGAAAGTAGCGAAGAACTTGAGCGGGGTAATCGGTATCGTTTTTAGAGATCGGAGCACTGGGCTCGCGGTCGCCAGATGGTTCAAGGAGGGGAG
>JAAZAD010000522.1 GCA_012514505.1 Rhodococcus sp. (in: high G+C Gram-positive bacteria)
GTCGTTGACCTCTTCGAGCCCATCGGCGTACTCGACCTTCATCGCCTTCTTGATGACGGCCTCGTCTTCACCCTCGAAGAGTTCCTTTGCGGTGTCACGCCAGGCACCGAAGTGGTACTCGTCGAAGACGACCAGGTCCCAGTTGGTGGTGTGCAGCCACTCGTTCTTCGCCTTGATGGCCCCCGACTTGTCCTTGCCCAGCAGGTCCTGGAAGGACCCGAAGTAGACGATCGGCTTGGACTGGTCCAGTTCGGTCGGGTCGACACCGGACGCCTTCGAGGCGTACTGCCAGCCGTCGAAGTCGACGTGCGACTCCAGGTCGGTTTGCCAGGCGTCCTCGACGGCGGGCTTGAAGGTCACCACGAGCACCTTCTTCGCGCCGATCTCGCGCGCCAACTGGTAGGCGGTGAACGTCTTGCCGAACCGCATCTTCGCGTTCCACAGGAACCGCGGCACAGCGTCGGCGTCCTCGTCCCAGCGTGACCAGAAGTAGTCGGCCGTCTGTCGCACGGCGCGCTTCTGCTCCTTGCGCATCTCGAAGGTCTCGTGATGAGTGCCGCTGTAACGGACGCCAGCACGGATCTCCGCGATCGCGGTCTGCACATCCGCCAGTGTGCAGCGGACCCACTCGCGGCCCGCGTCCGCCGACGGCTTGACGACAGGGAACCCCTTCGCCGCGAGATGGGCGCGAACCTGATGGTCGGTGAACACCGAACCGTCGGGACGCTCCGCGGACTCGTCGAGTTCGATGCGGGCCGCGACCCCGACGGTCTTCGTCTGCTGCGCGACCCGCGTCTTCACATCCTGAATGGTCTGCCCGACCTTCAGCAGTCCGTCGTGTGACTCGGCTGGGATCGAGTAGGCGTAGATACGGAGACGGGCGTCCGGCTTCGGTGGAAGTATCGTGCTCGTCTGATCCATCACGAGCCGTCCCCCTTCGGGTCCATTGGCTTGATGGTCCGCTCGATGAGTTCGATCTCGGCATCCGAAAGACCGTACTTCTTGTACAGGTCCTCATCCGTCCACGCGCGGGAGAAGTCCTGATCCGGCACAAACGAATAGGCCGAACGCGGGAGATCCTGGGCCGATGTCCTGATGGCGATCATGAATCGGAAGAACTTCGTGCAGGCATACGAGAAGCAGTTTTCAGCCTCGTCTTGGGTGTCGAAGTGGCCGAGGATCACGTACGTTTCGGTGACAGCCGAGCCGGGTTCGAGCACTCCCGATAGCGAAAGCACCTTTCGCCGTCCACTACTATCAGCCTGTCCAGCGTGCTCGGACGAGGACTTTGAGGTGAACACCTTCCAGCGGTCAATGAGTTCTCGACCCTCGGGAATGTCCTTCCGGGCGACCCATGCTCGGCCGCCACTCTGCAATACCAGGACGTCACGCCCGCCCCCCTGATTCCCTCCACGGAAATAGGTCCGGAGGCCGAAGGGCTTTTGGCCACTAACCCTGCGCTCAAAGCGCTTCTCGGTGGGCAAGACGGTGCCGCCACCGACCTCGGTCTTGCAGACCTTCCGAATGACCTCCAGACCCTGATTGCTCCGAACGAAGACTTCCGCGCCCGGTTCCAGAAGTGGCCGCACAGAAGTGGTGACCTGGCCAGTGGGATCGTGCGAAACGACAGTGCAGGGGCCGGGGTTGTCGCGGTCCCACAGGAAGTAGCAGATGCCACCCGCGACATCGACGCCCTGAAACGCTTGGCGACTGTCAGGGAAGTCCACGAGATTGCGGATTCGCTTATCGGACAGCATTTCTGAGCGAAAGGCGTTGAGCCCTCGGCCTCCGAACATCCAACGGGCAGGGATCACCATGCTCAACAATCGGGGCTCCAGGGCCAAGGCCTGCTCCACGAACTTGTTGTAGATGGGGGTGGCACTCGCCCCCTGCCCCCCGTCGCTGAGTTGATACGGCGGATTCCCGACTACGACATCGAAGTGCATCTCTTCTCCAAACATCGAACTCAGCGTGGCAGCAGCGTCGTTGGTGTGAATGAACTTGTAGGCATGGGTCTCGCGGTCCTCGCCGCGCCCCAAAGATTTCTGGCTTGCCCCGCAGAACTTGCATCGACCGTTGGTGAACTGCTTGATCCGGTTGCCGTTCTCGTCGGCGGTATAGACCCACTCGGTCCCGCCGACCCAGGTGTGCTCGGTCCGCTCGAACCAGATGTTCCCGTCCGGGTTGTCGAACGACTTAGCGATGGAGTGCTCGCCGTTGGCCCACTTCGAGCAGTACAGACTCCGGCGAGCAAGCAGGGTTGTGATCTCGGTGATCCCGATGCCAAAGACCTGCTTGGTGAGGATGTGGTCGACCCGGTCTTCGAGGTCGGGGATCTGATCTGCGAGCCCCACGGTGAGACGCTTGGTGATCTCGCGGAGGAAGACTCCGGACTTGGTGAACGGGTCGAGGAACTTCACGGTCGGGTCGGACCAGATGTCCGCGCCGTCGTTGGCGTCCGCCCAGCCCTCGGCGAGCGTGTCGAGCATCCGGTTGGCGAACTCCGGCGGCGTGAACACCTCGTCGTTCGACAGGTTCGCGATGCAGGACAGGACATCCGGGTTGCGGCTGCGCAACGTGAACGAGGCCTTCGGGGCGTCCAGGCTGAGGGACTCGGTCATCGCTCCATCTCCGCGATCTCCTTGACGGTCATCGGCTTGAACTCGCGCATCGGCGAGAAGATCTCGTGCTTGGCGGCGCCAGCGAACAGGGAGTCAGCGGCGCCAGAACTGACGCTGAACGCGGCCCTCTGCGTCATCGACTCGAACCGGAAGTCCCGGCGCTGGAAGCGGCCACGACCACGGTAGGCCCACTCGGCGAAAACGATCGGGCGTCCGCCGGGCGTCCTCATGGTGAGTGCGTCCGCGTGGACGATATTCACTTCCAGCACTCTGCCCGCTGCGCGGCAAAAGTCGCTGTCCGTCGAGAGTCCGAGGTAGGCGGCGAAGATCTCCAGCATGTTCGCGCGGCACTCGGCGATGTTGTCTTCGAGGAGTTCGATGCCGTAGATGCACATCAGTCCGTGGAGGGCCTGGTGACGCTTGTCGAACTCGCTCTTGCTGTACCTCCGCTCGACGGCGGCGAGTTTCCGGGCGAGAACCTGAACGAGGAAATTGCCGGAGCCGCAGGCGGGTTCGAGGAAGCGCGCGTCGATGCGTTCGGTCTCGTCGCGGACCAGGTCGAGCATGTCGTTCACGAGCCACTCGGGGGTAAAAACCTCTCCGTGGTCGGCGACGCGCTGCTTGGACTTCACCAGGGCCTCGACGACCTTGGCCGCCGATCCACCCACGGCGGCATCTTGCTCCACCCTCATAGCCCGCCTCTCATTCCGTCTGATGTCAGCATCATCGTGCCATCCGGCCCCGACACTCCACTTCTATGCCACGCGGGTGCGAGTCGGGGTCACAACGCACAACATGCGGAGACAGCCCTCAGTCCGCCTCGAACGCCGCGTTCCCCCGCAGCCACGTGAGCACGCTGCGGCCCTCGTCGAGTCGCGACAGCCACACCCGCAGGGTGCGACTGTCCCGGCCGCAGGCCACGCGCTCGAACAGCCATCGGTCGAACTCGTCGGCGAAGGTCACGAGCACGCTCTCCCGGGTCGGGCCGCTCACGCCCTCCGTGGGCAGGTCCCAGCCGCCGACGATCTCCCAGGCGGTCATCGCGTCGTCGGGGTGCCGCGCCCAGTCGGGCACCAAGGAGGGGTTGCGGAACCTCACCATCGGGGTCGTCGGCTGGGGCGCCTCGTCGTCACTCACCTGCCGGATCGAGGTGACCGTGGTCGAGTCAGTGGTCGCAGAACTGGTCGCAGACCGCTGAGATTCGACATCAGCTGCAGCCGGAGGTGCTTCCA
>JAAZAD010000523.1 GCA_012514505.1 Rhodococcus sp. (in: high G+C Gram-positive bacteria)
AGCGAGTTCACCAGCTTCGACAACTGCACGGTCGCAGGGAAACCGACCAGCAGATGCACATGATCGTCTTCCCCGTTGAACTCCCGCAGCTCGCACCCGAAGTCCACGCACACTTTCCGCATGATCTGCTCGCAGTCCGCCAAGATCGGGCCGGTGAACACGCCACGCCGATACTTCGTGAGGAACACCAAATGTGCGTGACAGTCCCACACAGCATGTCTGCCAAGACGAATATTGCTCACATCATCCATGACACCAATGCCATCGTGTGGGGGTGTTGAAGCGATACCGCTACCGCGCCTACCCGAGCGGGGAACAGTACAAGGCGCTGTCCCAGCTGTTCGGGTGCTGCCGGGTGGTGTTCAACGATGCCCTCGCTGCCAGAGAATCTGCACGCAGAGCCGGCACCCCGATCCCCGGTAAGAGCGAGTTGTCGGCGGCGTTGACCGCCGCGAAATCGACACCCGAACGGGCATGGCTGGCCGAGGTGTCCTCGGTGCCGTTGCAACAGTCCCTCGCGGACCTGCACCGCGCGTACGCCAACTTCTTCGATTCGCGCACCGGCAAACGCAAGGGCCGTAAGGTCGGTGCGCCTCGCTTCAAGAAGCGGACACATCGCCAGTCCGCCCGGTTCACCTGTAACGCCGGGTTCGCCGTCCTCGAGCCGGGCGGCGGCATCGGGCTGGTGCGTCTGCCGAAGATCGGGCGTGTGCGGTACGAGGCGTCACGACCGTTGCCGGCGGATCCGTCGAGTGTGACGGTGATCCGGGAGGCCGACGGCCGCCACTACGTGTCCTTCGTCGTCGACGAGCCCGTGCCCGCTGCGTTGGTGCCGTCACCGGCGCCGGAGCGGTACGCGGGCATCGACGTCGGACTCGAATCGCTCGCGACGATCGTCTACGACGACGGGACCCGCGAGAAGATCGCTAATCCTCGCTGGTTGCGGTCGAAGGAGCGAGGATTGGCCCGTGCCCAGCGGGCGTACTCGCGCACGATGAAGGGATCGAAGAATCGGGACAAGGCCCGTCGCAAGGTGGCCGCGGCGCACCGCACGGTGCGCGAGACCCGCCTGGATCACCACCACAAACTCGCGTTGAGGTTGGTCCGCGAAAACCAAGCGGTCGCCCTCGAGGGATTGTCGGTGGCGGGGCTTGCCCGCACCCGGATGGGCAAGTCGGTGCACGATGCGGGCTGGTCGATGCTGACCCGCCTGATCGGAGAGAAGGCTGCCCGGTACGGCGCGGCGGTGCACATCATCGGCCGGTGGGAGCCGACCTCGCAGGTGTGCTCTGGGTGCGGGGTGCGGGACGGGAAGAAACCGTTGACTGTGCGGGTGTGGGTGTGCCCGTCGTGCGGTATGCGGCTGGATCGGGACTTCGGGGGTTCCCCCTTGAGCGTGGACATCGTGAACACTGGATCGTGAGGATCCAGAGAAAGTGATGTCACAGATGGCGAAGAAGGCATACTCGGCGGAATTCAAGGCCGATGCCGTCGCGCTGTACCTG
>JAAZAD010000524.1 GCA_012514505.1 Rhodococcus sp. (in: high G+C Gram-positive bacteria)
CCTGCCGCTTTCACGGTGATTCGTGATTGCAGGGTGTCGTGAACGAAGAATGGTGCCCTGAACTGCGAAGATATGGCTTGTCTAGGGTCATGTCCGCCGCAGTTCGAGGAGCACCATTCAGGTGAGCAAGTCTACGTCCCCCTACCCACGCGTGTCCGCATCGGCCACTGGAACCGGTGTTGTGTCGCAGGCCGGAGCGGTCCTGCTGCTGCGCACCGCGGAGAAGACCGGCCTCACCGCGGCGTTGACGACCGAGCTCTCACCGTATCGAAAACCGCTGGCCCACCACGATCCCGGCAAGATCCTCCTCGATCTCGCGACAGCACTGGCGATCGGTGGAGACTGCCTCGCCGACATCGCACAACTGCGGGCTCACCCGGAACTGTTCGGTGCGGTGGCCTCCGACCCGACCGTCTCCCGCCTGATCGGCGTGTTGGCCGCCGACGCCGACACCGCGCTCGCCGCGATCGGACGTGCCCGCGCCACCGCACGCACCCATGCCTGGACTGCCGCCGGTACATCGGCACCGGATCACGCCATCGACCAAGCGCATCCGCTGGTCCTCGATATCGATGCCACCCTGGTCACCGCGCATTCCGAGAAGGAACAGGCCGCCCCGACATTCAAGCGAGGCTTCGGTTTCCATCCACTGTGCGCGTTCGTCGACCACGGCACCGGCGGCACCGGTGAACCCGTCGCGATGCTGCTGCGGCCGGGTAACTCGGGATCGAACACCGCCGTCGATCACATCACCGTGGTGCAGGACGCACTCGCACAGTTGCCGTTCGACCCGGCCTACCGGGTCGGGAAGAAGGTACTGGTGCGCATCGACGGCGCCGGCGGCACCCACCAACTGATCGAGTATCTGACCAAGCGCAGGCTCTCGTATTCGGTGGGGTTCGGGTTGACCGACGCCCATGCCGAGGCGATCGATCTGGTTCCCGATCAGGCGTGGACCCCGGCCTACGACGCCGACGGACAGGTCCGCGACGGGGCCTGGGTCACCGAGATCACCGACCTGCTCGACCTGTCATCGTGGCCGAAGGGCATGCGGGTTGTGGTCCGGAAGGAGCGCCCACATCCGGGTGCGCAGTTGCGGTTCACCGATCGTGACGGGCTGCGCCTGACGGCGTTCGTGACCAACACCCGGCGCGGGCAACTGCCGGATCTGGAGCTGCGCCACCGGCGGCGGGCTCGGTGCGAGGACCGGATCCGGGCGGCGAAAGTCACCGGGTTGCAGAACCTTCCGTTGCACGGTTTCGATCAGAACCGGATCTGGTTGGCGCTCGTGCAGCTGGCGTGTGAGCTCGTCGCGTGGACCCAGATGCTGGCCCTGGTCGATCATCCGGCCCGGTGTTGGGAACCGAAGCGGCTGCGGTTGCGACTGTGGTCGATCGCCGGGCGGATCACCCGTCACGCCCGCCGCACCGTGGTCAACCTCGCCGCCCGGGCGCCGTCGGTCGCGGTCCTCACCGCAGCGCTGAAGCGCCTCGACGCGCTGCCCGCACCGGCCTGACCAGCCGGAACGTATCCGATCGAACGAAAGGACCGCACGCATTCGGGGCCGTGGACCCCGACGTCACCCGACCGTGTCGGGCGACAGACCGTGGCCGCACCCCGCGTCCGCGGTCTCCACACCCAATCCGAAGACGCTCAGGCCGGCACACCGGACTCAAGAAAGATTGAGGCTAG
>JAAZAD010000056.1 GCA_012514505.1 Rhodococcus sp. (in: high G+C Gram-positive bacteria)
CCGACCTTGCGGTCCGCGACCCAGCGCAGCGATCTTCGAGCCGGCCGGGTCGTGGACCGGAGGGTGTGGGTGCGGGCGGTCAGCGGGCCTGGCACCCGCAGATACACAGTTTTCGGGCATGGACATGCGCCGACGGATGTCCCGGCGACTGTTCGTACGTCCTGCTCACGGTCGTGACGATAGTCGTAATCGATGACCTCTACCAGTGCGCACGCAAATACCTGCGACGCGCCGATGTTTTTGCATCCGTAGCGCACATACAATCTGTGTGCTCTACTTCTCGTCAGGGGGGCGATCCTTGCGTCTGTCGTGCAGTAACCAATTTCAGTTCTGCTCGTGTTCCGCACCCCACCACTAGCAATGGAGGGCACGTTGACTGTCATCGATTCGGAGTTCGCGCAGGCCGACGCAACGATGCTGCGCACCCCACCACCCTCGATGGTCGAGCGGATGACACGCATCCTGGAGACCTTCGACGCAAGCATTGCGCGGCTCACCCTCGAAGAGGTGACGTTCCGATCAGGGCTTCCCCGATCGACCGTGCACCGAATCCTCGAACAACTCGTCCGCCTCGACTGGCTCGAACACAGTGCACTCGGCTACGGGCTCGGATCCCGCGCACTCGGCCTCGGCGGCGACATCGACCGCGACCGGCTCCGTGAATGCGCGGCACCACACCTCCACGAACTGGCGATGCAAACCGGTGGTGTCGTGCATCTCGACGTTCTGGACGGAGGACAGGCGTACTGCCTCGACAAGGTCGGTGGCGCAGGCGCTGCCGGGCTGCCGACACGGGTGGGTGGCCGTACGGCGGCGTATGCAACATCGGGCGGCAAGGCCATGCTCGCGACGCTCGACCCGGAACAGGTCGACAGCCTGTACCCCTCCCGACTGGCCGCGGCCACGCACCACACGATCACCGACCGGGTGATCCTCCATCAGGAGCTGAATCGGGTCCGTAAGCGCCATGGCATTGCGTTCGACCGCGAAGAATCGATCGTCGGAATCGGTAGCGTCGGCGCGTCCCTGCGCGGCACCGGCGGAATCGTCGCGAGTGTGTCGCTGGCCGGTGGCGTGCGCGCGATACAGCTCGAATGGATGGCACCGCTGGTCGCCGACTTCGCCCGGAAGATCTCCAGTGCGCTCGCGTGCGGCGGCGAGGATCAGCGGACCAGGTGGGCGTAGGAGTCGCGGCGTTCGGCAGGCAGAATCGTGTTGAGCACGAAACGGATCTGCAGGCGGATGTACTCGTCCAACGAGTAGAGAGCACCGAAGTGCCAATGCTTGAGCGCCCATCCGTGCGCAAGAAGCAGTAGGTCGAACACCATGAGGTCGACGTCGACGTCGTTCAGCAGGCCTGCGGCAATGCCGTCTTCGAGAACGTCGCGCAGTGGCGCCGACGTCGACACCTCGAGCTCTTTGATGCGGTCGCGTCCCGCACGGTCGAGCGTGCGGCTCTCCCGGTAGGTCAGCGTCACGGCATCGATGTTCTCGTCGACGATCTCGATGTACCGCCGTATGCCAGCGACGAGCCGCTCGA
>JAAZAD010000525.1 GCA_012514505.1 Rhodococcus sp. (in: high G+C Gram-positive bacteria)
CACAGACTGAGTCAACCGAAGAGAGTGCGAAAATGGGACAGAATATCCTTCCGTTCTACCTGGTGTGCGACGAGTCGGGGTCCATGTCGGGCGAGGCGATGGACGCCATGAACAAGGCTCTGCCGGAGTTGCATGCCGAGATCGGTATGAACCCCGTCGTTTCCGACAAGACGCAGTTTGCAATCATCGGATTCAGCAACGATGCCGAGGTCCTTCTCGAGTTGTCGGACTTGAGTCAGGTGGCCGGGCTTCCGGTCCTCAGCGCAAAGGGCGGCACGAACTTCGCAGCCGCGATGCGGTGCTTGAAGTCTCAGATCGAACTGGATCTCGATCGTCTCAAGTCGCAGGGACACAGGGTATACCGGCCGGTGGTCTTCTTCCTCACGGACGGGCAGCCCACATCCCCGTGGGAGATCGAGTACAACGAACTCACGTCTCCTGCTTTCAAATATCGCCCGAACATCGTCTCGTTCGGGATCGGTGATGCAGATCGCGAGGTCATCTCGGCGATTGCGAACTTCCGTGCCTTCATCCAGGAAGACAGCGCGATGTTACCGGCTGTGGCACTGCAGGAATTTGCGGCAGCCTTGACGAAGTCGATCGTGAAGTCGGGAGTCAGTATGTCCAAGGACGGTGGCCTCACGCTGCAGACGCCCACCCAGATCGACGGTTTCACCGCTCTCGATGTGGATACGGTGTAGCGGCGATGAGTGTCCACGGGAATCCCGCCGGAGGAGATGAGACGTATCGTCAACCGGCCGGTGCTGAATCGGTCAGCTGGCAGGTTGCATCGGATCACACAGAGCGTGTGCTGGGCAGTCGTGAGCACGGGAATTCGATGGAACATTCGGGAGTCGAAACAGACTACCGCCCGAGTGATTCTGCGCCACAGCGCGAAACGCAGTGGACGAGTTCGATCCGATTGGGAACCGAAGAGCCGCACAATGTCGTAGATGTGGCGGTGCTCCCCGAGCAGCGCCCGACCGACCGAACCGTCGCGGATGCGGACCAACCGTATCGCACGTTCGGGGCGCCGGCCCGCCTCAAGGCGGTGCCGGAAAAGCACGTCGAGGCACCACTGCGGAGCTACGAGAACGTGCGCGACACCGTGATCGATTGGGTGGACGACAAGCACGGACAGCTCAGGGCCGCTTCGGTCCGTGGGCACATCCATCGGTACGAAGCGGGGGTGCGCCAAGACAATTTCGCATTTTCCCGGGGTGCAAACTACCTCGCGCTTGCCGTGTCCGACGGCGTGGGCAATGCGAAGGCGTCACATCTGGGTTCGGCGTTCGCGTCGCGAACCGTCGTGGAGAGCGAAAGTCTGCTCCGGGACATTGTTTCCGCACGGCACCCCGCCGACGTTTCACTGCGAGATATCGCAACTCTGCTGAGATCGGTGGCTACTGATGCAGGAGTCGAGGGCGGTGACGTCTCCACCACCCTGACCGCGGCGGTCATCCTCGACAAT
Organism: Rhodococcus sp. (in: high G+C Gram-positive bacteria); assembly: GCA_012514505.1. Lineage (GTDB taxonomy): Bacteria > Actinomycetota > Actinomycetes > Mycobacteriales > Mycobacteriaceae > Rhodococcus_F. The sequence continues at coordinate 1,472 of JAAZAD010000525.1, forward strand.
CAGTCTCAGGCGGGGGAGACGTCTGTGGTCCTCGCCCAGATCGGGGATTCGCCGGCATACAGGCTTTCGCGCGGTGAGTGGATCGAACTGTCGTGCCCGGCTCTGCAATCGCGACCCGGCGACCTCATCGACAACTCGGTGAATCCTCTGCCGGGCCATTTCATGGCATCGGTGTGGGTCGAGACCTTCCATCCGGGGGAAACCTTGGTGTTGGTATCCGACGGTGTCGGTGATCCGGTCAAATCCAACGGTGAGTATGCCGCCGCACTGGCCGCACTGTGGCATCGAACCGCACCTTCACCTGCAGACCTGCTGAAGGTTCTCGACGCAACCGTGAAGTCGTTCGACGATGATCGGACGATGATCGCCCTCCGATTCGACTCACCCGAACGATGACCCACACAGATCTGGCGGCACTGCAGCTGGGGCCGAAACTCGGCGACGGTGGACAAGGCGCTGTCTACGAACTTGCAGGCAAACCGAATGTGGTGTTCAAGAGGTACCACAGCCCGGGCGACCCGTCGCTGTCCGTGGCGTCACTCGAGGCGCTTATTGCCATGAGGGGCCGCTTGGCGCATGCAGGACGACCGGTGGACGAATGGGCCGCCTGGCCGAGTTCTG
>JAAZAD010000526.1 GCA_012514505.1 Rhodococcus sp. (in: high G+C Gram-positive bacteria)
CATTGTGTGCGCAACAGGATACGAGCAGCGGGTACCGTTCCTGGACGACGAGGTCCAGCGGAGCCTCCTCGATGAGGACGGCAATTTCCAGCTCTACCGTCAGATCCTGCCCCTGGATGTGTCCCATCTGTATTTCGTCGGCTACGGGTCGTCGCTGTTCAGTCCGCTCGCCGCAGAGGCCGCCGCGCTCTGGACCGCGAACCACATGCTCGGTGGTGCCGTGTTGCCGCCGCTCGAGCAACGCCGCGAGTTTGTTCGGGCGCGCCTGGACTGGATGGTCGAACGTACCGAGGGTAAACCCGCCCGCGGCACCAACATCATCCCGTTCTCGCTGAGGCACGTCGATGAGATCCTCGACGAGATCGACGCCAACGTGAGTCCCCTGATCAGATTCTCGCAGTGGATTCTGCCGGCGCGACCCTCGTCGTACCGCCGATCGACGAAGGCATTGCTGGCGAGACACGGCGTGGACGGCGTGTCGTCGGCACGCTGAGATGCACCCGCGAAACGGTCAGGGGCGTTCGACCCGTCGGTCGGGATACCGCGCGAAACGTCCGGCGTCCGCCGGATGAACGGGATCGTTGCTCTCCCAGGGCCAGCCACCGAATCCGGTGCGGCGGTAGTCGTCGAACGCCTGCTGGATGCCGGCCTCGTCGTTGAGTACGAACGGACCGTACTGTGCGACGGGCTCGCCGATCGGGCGTCCCTGCAGCATCAGGATTTGGGTGGTGTCGTCGCCACAGCGGAGCGTGATGGGTACGGAGGCGTCGACGACGACACCGTGCCCTGAATTCACTTGCCGGTCTCCGATCGTCACCGGAGAACCGTTGTAGACGTAGAGAACACGCTGAGTTTCTGATCCGGCAGCAGGGGGCAGAGCCCACTGTGCGCCGGTAGACAGGTCGATGTTCCAGATCGCCACGTCGGTGTCGGGGCGTGACGCCCACGAGTGCGGCGGGGGCGCCGGAGCGGTCGCGTCGTCCAGCTTTCCTGCAAGGACTCGGACGGCGACGGTCCGATCGGTGTCGTCGGTGAATGTCACCGTCGGTGTGTCCTCGTTCCACAGCATCGCGAAGTGCGGGTCGGCGGTCTTCGACTCGGCGGGCAGATTGAGCCAGATCTGGAACAGCTCGAGCGGATTCTCGTCCTCTTGATTCAACAGCGGAAACATCTCGCTGTGCACGACGCCGTGTCCTGCGGTGAGCCATTGGGTGTCGCCGCCGCCGAATCGGGCGGATGCACCGACGGAGTCGGAGTGGTCGATGAAACCCGAGCGCACGAACGTGACTGTTTCGAACCCGCGGTGCGGATGGCCGGGGAAACCGGGGACGGTGGTGCCGTGATACATGTTCCACCCCGAAGGGTTGCCGAAATCCTGCCCGAGCGGCCGCCCGTCGAGCGATGCATCCGGTCCGAGATCCGCATTGCCCGCGGGATACGCATCGACGTGGTGGGCGACGAACAGGAACGGGTCGATCGTCTGCCAAGGCGAACCCAGTTCGAAAACCTGCAGTACGGGCGAATGTGTCGAAGTCATGCAGGCTTCAACAACTAGGAGGGCCGGGGTGTTCCCGGCCCGGGCCGCCGGGGTGCCTCGCTGTCGTCGAGGACCTTCGAGCCGGCCGCGAACATGCGTGTTTGCTCCGTGTGTTTGATCTGTGCGGGCACGGCACCACCGAGCAGGTCGCGAATCAGGGCGTCGGACTCTCCGAGCGGCCGGTCGCTGCCCGCGATGATGAGATTGCCGTAGCGCCGGCCTTTGAACATTGCCGGATCCGCGATCATCACGGTGTGCTCGAACACCGAGCCGATGGTCGCGGCCTCGCGTCGGGCGGTGGTCAGGTCGCGGGTATCGCCGCAGTTCACGACGTAGAGACCACCGGGCGCCAGGACGCGTCTCGCCTGTCGCGTGAACTCGACGGTCGTCAGCGCCACCGGTGTCCGGTCGATCGCGAATACATCGCGGACGATGACATCCCGCGTTGCGTCGGTGAGTGAGGTGAGAACTGACCGGGCCTCGCCCACCCGGATCCGAAGCAGCGGTGCGCGAGGTAGATCGAACCACTCGCGCACCAGCTCGGCGAGACGCCCGTCGATCTCGACGACGACCTGCCGGGCCTCGGGATACGTCGCGGCGAGGTACCGCGCCATGGTGCACGCACCGCCGCCGAGGTGCAGGACACGCAACCGCGTGTCGCGTGAGAAGTGACTGTGCACCAGCATCGTGATCCAGCGCATGTACTCGAACTCGAGAAGCGTCGGATCGTCCGGGTCGATGTGGGAACTCGGCACGCCGTTGACCTCGAGAATCCATCCCGAATCGCGGTACGGGTCCTTGATCAGCTCACACGTACCCGTATCGGTGTCGTACAACCCTGCGACCGGTACATGGCTCGACACAGTCGGCTTGGCCCGGCCAGCCCTGCGTCTGCCCATGTGACGAGCCTAGTACGAGACGCCCGAGGTGCGTATTCGACCGAAAGCCGGAGAATGGGACGATGCCGGACCGCGGATTCACCCCCACCCAGCTCGCCGCACGCGCTGCATATCTACTTCGCGGCAACGACCTGGGCACCATGACCAGCGCTGCGCCCAAGCTGTACCCGCACATGTGGAGCTGGGACGCGGCGTTCGTGTCGATCGGACTGGCTCCGCTGAGTGTGGAGCGCGCCGTGGTCGAGCTCGACACTCTGCTGTCTGCGCAATGGTCGAACGGGATGATCCCGCACATCGTGTTCGCGGGCGGTGTCGACGGATACTTTCCCGGGCCGTCGCGGTGGGAATGCAACCGGCTCGCGGCCCACGCACCGAAAGGGGTACAGACCTCCGGGATCACTCAGCCGCCGGTACACGCGATCGCTGTCCAGCGCATCCTCGACCACGCTCGCCGGCACGGTCGCAGCACCCGCGCGGTCGCCGATGCGTTCCTCGATCGACGCTGGCCCGATCTGATGCGCTGGCATCGCTGGCTCGCGGAGGCCCGGGACATCGCCGGCAACGGGCGTATTGCGATCTTCCACGGATGGGAGTCCGGTATGGACAATTCGCCCCGGTGGGACGCAGCCTACGCGAACGTCGTCGTCGATGCCGTCCCCGAATTCCGTCGCGAGGACCTCGCTCATGTCGCCGATCCGGGAGAGCGCCCCAGTGATGTGGAGTACGCCCGCTACCTGTACCTACTCGAGGAGATGAAGGCTGCGCGGTACGAGGACGATGTGCTTGCCGAGACAATGGGTTTCGCAGTGGAGGACGTCTTCGTCAGTGCTGTGTTCGCGTTGTCGTGCGAGGTACTCGCCGAGATCGGCGAGGAAGAGTCGCGCCCCCACGCCG
>JAAZAD010000527.1 GCA_012514505.1 Rhodococcus sp. (in: high G+C Gram-positive bacteria)
CGCCTCGTTATGAGACGTGTGAGTCAGCCTACAGGTGTCGGTAGATCTCCTTCGGTCGGCAGCGTGTCGGAGGTCGCGGTTTCGTTCACCGGCGGTGGTGGCGGTGCGCAGAAGAGCACGCACGGCAGCGGTGGAAGTTCCGGCAGGCCGGGCAGTGCGGGCGGGCCGCCGAGTGCCGGAGGTGGTGGTGTGCCGGGAGCGGGGGGCGCGGGATGTGGTGGAACTATGGGCGCCGGGGTGCCGGGAGTGGGAGTGTCCAATGAGTCCGGGGCGCCGCCTTCTCCGCTCGGGGCGCCGAGGAGTTCCGGCGTGGGAGTGGGCGCAGCGCCGGGCAGTCGGTCCGGTGCCGGGGTGCCGCCGTTCTTGTAGGCGTTGGACCAGTTGAGGACGTCGGCGGCGTATTTGCCGGAATTGTTGTATCGCAGCACCGCACGCATCTCTTGTGCGGGTTCCCGAAGATCGAGATTTCCGGCGCACAGATACCGAGCCGCGGCCAGTGCGGCATCGAACACGTTGTTCGGATCGGCGATCCCGTCGGCATTGCCATCTGATGCATAGCTGGCCCACGTGGACGGAATGAACTGCATCGGACCAACGGCGCGGTCGTGGGTGGGATCTCCGTCGACCCGGCCCCCGTCGGTGTCCGTGATGACTTCGTTGCCGGAGAGCGAACCATCGAGAACCGGCCCGAGAATGGGGGTGACCGTGGTGCCCAACGATCCGGTGTTGCCACCCCTGGCGTGGCCGGACTCGATGCGTCCGATGCCGGCCAGCAGGTGCCACGGAAGTCCGCAGCCCGGTTGCTCGATCATCATCTGAAGTTCTGCGCCTCGATAGGCGTTGAGAACGATCTCCGGGATGCCGAGCGCGTTGAGGATGACCGGTGCCGCGATCAGCCCGGAGATGTCTGCAGGCGCAGTCGATCCTGGGGGAGCGAGTGGTGCAGCGGGCGGAGCGGGAGTTGTCGGCGCAGAACGCTGGGAACGCGCTATCCGTGGGGGTGCCGCAACGATGCCGGCAGAGGGGAGAGGTTTCGCCTGCGGTACGGCCTCGCCTGCAACGTGTGCCGACGAGGTGACGGCGGACATTACAACGGAAGAGTTGTCGGCTTCGGCGCCGACGGTCGACGATCCGACTGTGGCAACGGTGCCGACGATCAACGCCGAAACCGTCAACAGGCCACGCACCCGCATTCGATCACCCCCTGCGGTGTTGTTGCTCCGATGCACCGCATGCATCTCGGACTGTGTGACACACGTTACATAGGCGTGATCGGCCTGTCAGGAGATGCCCCCAAACGAGCAGGGGATGTCCGGTGATCGATCACGAATGGCCGCACAGGAGTTGGGGCGTCGACTGTCTGAATCGTTACTTGTGACGGGTTTGTGATTCTTCGGTGTCGGCGAGGATGGTTTTGATTTCGTCCAACTCACGACGCAGGTAGTCGCGGGTGGCCACCTCACCGACCGCGATTCGGAGCGCGGCGAGTTCCCGGGCGAGGAACTCGGTGTCCGCTTTGGTTTGTTCGGCGCGGGACCGATCTTCCTCGAGTGAGACCCGGTCGCGATTCTCCTGCCGGTTCTGCGCGAGAAGAATCAACGGGGCCGCGTAGGCGGCCTGGGTCGAGAAGGCCAGGTTCAGCAAAATGAACGGGTACGGGTCCCATTGCAGACGTACCGCGAAGATGTTGAGGGCCACCCACACGATGACGATGATGGTCTGAATCATCAGGTACCGGCCGGTGCCCAGGAATCGGGCGAGTCTTTCGCTTGCCCGTCCCACGGCCTCGACGTCATAGGTGAGGAAGCGGAAGCGGCGGCCGGTCTGCGGAGTGTCCAGACGCTGACGTGCGTTCAATTCGCTACTCATTCGCCGTTCTCCTCTTCGCGCCAGTCCTCGGGGAGGAGATGATCGAGGACGTCGTCGACGGTGACGGCGCCCAGCAGATGATTTTCGTCGTCGACCACAGGACCGCACACCAGGTTGTACGTGGCGAAGTATCGCGTGACCGTGGCGAGGGAGTCTTCCGGGCCGAGCCGCGGCAAATCGGAATCGAGCATGCCGCCGACGAGGCTGGCAGGCGGCTCACGCAGCAGTTTCTGTAGGTGTACAACTCCGAGATATCGGCCGGTGGGGGTGGCGGTCGGTGGGCGCACCACGAAGACCATGCTCGACAGTGCCGGTGTCACATCGGAGATGCGGGCTCGTGCCAAAGCTTCGGCCACGGTGGTCGACGCGGTGAGGACGACAGGGGACGGCGTCATCAGACCACCGGCGGTGTCCGGGGAGTGCTCGAGCAGGCGTCGCACTGGCTCCGAGTCCTCCGGGTCCATCAACCGCAGCAGTGACTCTGCCTCGGTTTCGGGCAGAACGCCCAGGACGTCGGCGGCGTCGTCGGGGTCCATCGCCTCGAGGACGTCGGCGGCCCGCTCGACCTCGAGGTGCATCAGGAGGTCGGTCTGATCGTCGGCGGGCAATTCCTGCACGACGTCGGCGAGGCGTTCGTCGTCGAGCGCCACGGCGAGCTCGTGTCGCCGCTTGTCGGGCAGGTCACGCATGGCGTTGGCGACGTCCGCGGCGCGCATGCCCTCGTACTGCAGAAGCAGTGCGGACACGCCCTGCCCGGGCAGGGAGAGGTCGCTGTGCGTCAAACCCTGGACGTGGTGCCACTCGACGACGTGGATGGCGGATCGCCGTCCGAGACGGCCGCGGTGACCGCGTACGGCGACACGTGAGACCACCCAGTCGCGGGTGCGGGTCAGCTCGATGCCCAGATCGACGACAAGGGATTCCACACCGCGAAGTTCCTCGAGATCCGGATCGTCCACGCGCACTCTCGAGTCCAGCACCTGGGCAAGTGCCAGTACCTCGCCGGGGCGTTGGGTGAAGCGTCTGAGACTGACGTTTCCCGTCGTCAGCGTGACGGAGGCCGGTTCGATCGCCGTGACTCGCAGCATCGGGACGAAGATTCTTTTGCGACTGAACATTTCGATGACGAGACCGAGGACGCGGGGTTGTTGGCGACCTATTCGGACCGTGATCACGACGTCGCGTACACGGCCGATCGATTCACCGTCCGGTCCCAGCACCACCAGGCCCGATAGCCTGGCCGCAAAGACTTTGCTTGCTGCTGCCAAGGGGTAACTCCTGTCAGTTGAGCCAAGCATAAAAGCGGCCCTGGTTGGTGCTGGAAACACCTTGCAGGGCCTCGGCCACGACGGAAGAGACCCGCCATGAACCGTTCCACCACTGTACCTGCGCGCAGGTTCGAGCGTCTGCTCACCTGTGCAATCGTGCTCGGAATCCTCGGCCTGTACGCGGCCACCATCGGCGTCTTACGCCTGTGCATTGCTCTCGGTTGGTACGTCAGCTAGTCCCCCTGCGCTTCACGTCGCTATCTGGCGGAGTCCGACGTAAACCGACCCGCACCGAGTAAGTGCTGACAATCCACTGACGACTCGGGCAGTGGAGCTCCCCGGCTGACTGATCATCGGCCAGGGGGTCAACTCTCAGCCTCCCGAGCTCACAAGGCCGGGGGGCTATGAGTCGTGGAGCGGAACGACGGTCAGCGGACAATTGGGAGGTGGCTTGGGAGGTTCCAAGCTATGGCGTTTACTCCGTCGATTCATTCCCCCACCCCGAACCCGTCCGGTTGCACCGAATCAACCCGGTTCCTACGAAACAACTGTGCCCCCGCATCACACGATGTGGGGGCACAGTCATTGCGGGGTCAGCCCACGTCTACCGACACCAGTTCCACCTCACGTGAACCCACGTGCTCGGATTGCACGATCACTTCCCGTTCGGTGCCATCGGGCAGAGTCACCATCCCACCGATGCCGGGGGTGTTGCCGGGGCGGAAGTAGATGGTGGCCGCTGACATGACCTCGGTTGCCTGTGCGGTGCGGACCATTCGACGCTGAAACTGCACCCGCGCACGGGCGGTCACAGGATCACCGAACACCGGACCGTACGGACCATTGCCCAACATTGGCTTGTAGGTGACCGTGTGGGGCAGCAGGCGTGGACGAATCATGCGGCCCGCTTCCTGTAGCCGTTGAGGATCGCCAACTCGGGCAGCGTCCACCCTTCGGTGACCTGCCGTGAGATGGAGTAGTCACCGATGGATTCCGAGCGCACGTTCTCGGGGTTCGATACCCCGCGTGCGGTGCTGGTGACAATCACCATTGCCACATCATCGGCGGGTACACCTTCGGTGAAGCCGCGGCCTCGGGTGTACGCCTTCACCTGTGCAGTCACCACGGGCAGCCATGCCCCGGCGAGGGCGACAACTTCTGTGTCGCCACCCAAGCCGAGGAGGTTCGCCACGTCAGCGGCGACGGGTGCAGCCATCAGACAGCATCCGTGAGGACGACAACACCCTTGGGGTGCAGCAGGCCCACGTCGTAGCGGCAGACCACACGAATACCCACCTGATCGAATTCTGCGTAACGCTCGGGGAGGATCGTCACCGACGGGTCGATATCGCGCACAACGGCCACCTGCGACATGTCCGCGAGGATCGCCTTACCGGTGGCGAGCTTGTTCGTCACAGTGACAGGGATTCCGAACAGGCTGTAGGTCGCATCGGCGTGCACGTTCGATTCGAGCAGGTACTTCGAGGAACCGGTCGATTCTTTCAGTTTCCTCAGAGCAATAAAGTCGGCACCGGAGAGGAACCAGCGGCTCGGGGTGACTTCCTCGGCGTGTGCGAGGGCGATTGCGTCGAGCAGGCTGTCGGGGTCGGCCACGTCGAGGACCCCGGTCTGCACCCCGGTCTGATTCTGAATGCCGGTGATGCTGTTTGCGGTGCCGGCGCCGGTCAGCAGGGCGGTGTCGAGAGCATTCGACACGTCGGTGACCAGTCGGGTCTTGAGGGTGGCGTCGAGGCCAACGACGGACTGACGCAGCATCTCGTTCGAGAATTTCGTCAGCGCCTTGATGCTGGTTCGGTTCGACGGCATCAGGTTGATTTCACCGAACGTCACATCGGCGGCGGTGATTTCGGCGTTCTCGGCCACGAATCCGGCATTGATGCCTGCGGTGACCTTGGGGATGCGCAGCGGCTCCGAGGAGTTGAAGATCTGCGGACCGGCTGCGAGGACGACGGACGCCTGTTCGAGCGGCTGGACGAGCAGCGAAGAAACCTGCGACTGAATGAGTGCAGTCGTGGTGGTGGAAAGAGTCATGTGGTGCTCCTGGCACGTGAAGGGATGAGGGAATGCCTTCGGTGCCAGACCGACAATGGCGGGGCAGTCACCAGGACTGCCCCGCCATCATACCCCCAGGGGGTTACCCGGCTGCGGAACGGAGAAGGCCGGCCAGGTCCACCCCGCCACCGTTGCCGCTGGTGGCACCCTGCCCCACGTCCCCGGTGATGCGCCGGGACTTGAGGTGTGGCTTCGCTTCGAGCAGTGCGTCGATAGCCTCGGTCAGGGCGTCGGCGTCGTCCAGGTGCTCGGCGTCGAACGGAAGATCGGTCGGGTCCGCGAGCTTGCCCGTCTTCTCCACCAGGGCCGCGTGCAGGCGTTGCGCGAGAGCGTCCGCATTCTTGGCACGGTCGCGGTACTTCGCGTTCTCGGTGCGCAACTCCTGCACGTATGCCCTCGGGAACGTGTCAGGTTCGGTGGTCTCCTGCTCGTCGGCGGGGTCAGATTGCGACTGTGACGACGTTTCGGGGTCCTGCGGCGTCTCTACCTCGGGTGTTTCGACCTCGGTTGTTTCGGCTGCGTCCTGATCGGGTGCTGTTTCCATTGGGTTCTTCTCCTACTGGTTTCTGACTGCATCCGCAGCCTTTGTGGTGATACATCTCCGCATGACCGGGTAGTACGTCCCCGGCCAAGTCTTGGCACAACTTGCAGGCACCCGAGTTCAGGACCCGTGTCCACGCTTTGACCCCTTGTTCCTGCATCCCTTCGTGGTAGGCGTCTTGTGCCCCGGCCAAGGTCTCGGCGCGTACAGCCACCCGCACAGCCTCGGTGGCGTCCCCGTCCTCGGTCAGGGCGTCGAGGATGGCCTGACGAGCAACGGTCTTGGTTCTGGTCGAGGACAACCCCACGGTCGGCACCGGTTCCTTGCGCTGCACCGATAACTGCGTTGCCAAGGCGAGATCCGCCAGGGCCGCACCCCGTGCATTCGCCACTTCGAGGGCGACAGTCCCCAACTCCACGAACTCGGCCTCGGTGATGTCACCCGCCAGGAATCGCTCGTACAGGGCAACCACCGCGGTCTCGGTGGACGTGGCAAGCGCATTCAGGGTGTCGGTGTAGTCGCTCACGACACCAGCCCGTCGAGGTTCACAGCCTGCGAGTCGAGAGCCTCGGCGCGACGGGCAGCACGAATCGCGGTCACCTCGTCATCCGAATATCCGAGGCGGGCAAGGGCAGCCGATGCCGGGAGTAGTCCCGCGGTGAACAGCTTCACCACTGCATCGGCTTCCTGCGCCAGCGAACGGGTAGCGGGGTCGGCCCACTGCACCCGCACATCGAACGATTCCGGGGCAGCACCGGTTTCCACGGCCAGCATGAGCCTGCCCACCTGCTCCCAGCTGCGCCCGAACACAGCCTGTCTTGCCTCGGCGCGTGCGGTCAGGGATGCCTCGGCAGCGCGCAGCGCGTCCGCACTCGGCGGTGTCGAGGCCAAAGCACCGACGTAGTGAGCGGGTAGCGCGGATACGGCCATGATCTGCGACAGGATCACCCGCACCGACGCTTCGTAGGCTCCGAGGTCAGCGGCGGGGAGACTGCCGAACTTGCCCTCGGGGGATTCGTTGACCATCGTCCGGTTGCCCTCGGGAATCGGGTTCACCGCGTCCCCGGTGTCGGGGTCGTCCACCAATTCCAGCCCGGTTGCCCAACGGCGGGGTCGGGCGTAGTACTCCGAACCGACCAGCATGTCGGCAAGGGACTTGTTCAGCGCGTCCACCAACGGAATGAGGTCCGCCATTTCCGATGCCCCGTCATCGAGCAGGCGGTCACCGTTGCGCAGCGGAACCACCGGGACCACTCCGAGGGGGTTGTCGATGGTGTCGGTTGCGGTGAACGCAGCCGCGGTGGTCGAGTTGGACACGTACCGGGTGATCTTGTCGCGCTCGTAGACGACGGCAAACACCTTGTCGGGCAGTCCGGTTGCGGTGCTGGTCTGCCAACGCTTCACAGCGGCCACCACTTCCCGGCTGCCGGGGTCGGTCAACACGGTTACCTGTCGGGCGGATTCGACGCTCACGTTCGGCTTCCCGGTGGCGTCGGCCCACACGGTCGCGTAGGAGTTGCCCAACGACAACGCTTCCCGGTGCGCAACAGGTGCCATCTGGTCGAGGTCATTCGCCAGCCACGAACCCCACAACTCGGGGGATGCTTCGCCGGCCACCGTGAACCCGTTCACCCGCAACCGTTCCGCGAGTGAGGTCACAGCCAACCGGGGCAGGTTCGACGCCATACGGGTAAACCGGTCACCCAAGGCGGTCTTGGCCTCGGGCGACAGGAACGCCATTGCCTGCTCACCCGCGTAATACCGTTCGAGTTCGGCAAGTTTGGCCTGCCGTCCATCGAGGTCCTGAATGAGTTTCGTCAACAGGTCGTTGGTCATTTGAAGCTCCGAACTCTGCCACGGGCAGGTGCGTTGGTATGAAA
>JAAZAD010000528.1 GCA_012514505.1 Rhodococcus sp. (in: high G+C Gram-positive bacteria)
AAAGAGCTTGTCCGAGCTCACATCGACAACATGGAAGAACTGCGCGATCGCGCGGCACTGCACGCCGAGCATTCGTCGCGCGAGCCGGCGTGGGCATTTCCCCGCATGAGCTTGCAGTGGGCGGTCCGCTACTTCGATGCGGAGATCGAACTGTCGCGTACTCTTTTCGATGAGATCGACCAAGCAGCAAGAGAGTTCGAGCAGGCCCGCCTCACCGTCTCGGGCAGCATAGTGCCGCTCGACCCGGGATCGTGGCGCAGTGTCGAGGAGATCGTGATCGGACTTCAGCGCGGGAACGAATGAGAACGGGCCGGGGTGAGAATCTTCCGGAATGCCGCCCAGACGGCGTCGGCGGCCGCGGTGCTTTCAGCGAGCGACGGAAACGACAGGAATCCGTGGAACAGTCCTGGAAAATCCAAGTGCCGCACCGGAACGGAATCCGAGCGTAGCCGCTGCGCGTAGGCGACCCCTTCGTCGTGCAACGGGTCGAGGCCCGCTGTGACCATCACGGCCTGGGGGAGGCCGGTGAGCGTATCGGCGCGCATCGGTGACACGTCTGCTGTGAGTGCGCCGCCTGGTGCGTATTGCTGCCAGTACCACTGCATTGCCGCGCGCGTGTTGTAGTAACCGTCGGCGTAGCGTCGATAGCTGTCGGTGCCGAAGTCGTCGTCGATCACCGGATACAGCAGTGCTTGTGCGCGCAGATGTGGCCCGCCGCGGTCTCGTGCTGTGATGGCCACCACCGCGGCGAGGTTTCCGCCTGCGCTGTCGCCCGCGACTGCCAGCCGCGCCGGATCGGCGCCGAATTGTGGTGCACGGTCGTGGGCCCATTCGAGCGCGAGATACACATCTTCTGCGGCCGCAGGGGCACGATGCTCCGGGGCGAGCCGATACTCGACCGAGACCACGACGGAGGTGGTGGCATTGCACATTGCTCGGCAGATCCCGTCGTGCGAGTCGAGATCGCAGAACACGAACCCGCCGCCGTGCGCGAATACGATCAGCGGGGTGGGTGCGGTCGTGTCGGGCACGTAGACACGCACTCGTACTCCGGAGCCGATTCGGTGGTCCTCGATGCGGCCGACAGGCTGGGGCGACGGATTCGGTGCGCGGCGTGCGGCCACCGCTGCGCGGGCGGCCAGGCCGGTCATGGTGTGCACTGCGGGAAAATTCGCATTCAGTGTGTCGAGCATCGCGCGGACCGGCGGTGAGGGGGACGTGTGCGGGGCGTCGGTCATGCCGGCTCCATGACCCGGTGCGTACTCCACGCCCGGTTCCGGCCGAGGACGGGGGAGACACCGACGAGTTGGTCCTGGTAGTCGCGCCAGATTCGGGTGGCGGCGGCACGCACAGGGTTGGCGAGGCGATGATCGAACGGCATCGAACGTACCGGACCGCACACCGAGATGGCCGCAACAGGATCGTGTTCCGGTCCGATCGACGCTGCGACACAGCCGAATCCGCGCAGCGATTCTTCCTTCTCGAAGGCGAAGCCCGATTCTCGTACTCGTACGAGATCGGCGTCGTCGAGTGCGGTGGCGGCGAGCATCGCCTTACCCGCCGCGGTGTGCCGTGCCGGCCGGCGGCCCCCGACCCTGGTGGGTACCGACCCGGCGAGGCGTCCACCGATCTTCTCGAGATAGACGATGTCGGTGTCGTCGAGTACGGCGAGATGGACGACGCAGCCGGTCATCCGATGCAGTTCGTGCAGGACGGGGACGGCTGCGCGGTGCACTCGGTCCTGCTCGAGCGCGATCGATCCGAGTTCGATCAGCCGCATGCCGAGTTCGTAGTCACGCCCGTCGCGTCGCAGCCAGCGCATTCTGACCAGCTGATCGAGCATGCGGTGCGCCGACGAGCGCGGAAGCCCGGTGCGGCGGACGACGCCCGACAGGGTCAACCGTCCGGGTCCGTCGAAGGCGTCGAGGACCGAGGACAGTCGATCGAGGGTTGCTGTGGGCACGGGCGGGTGCGAGCTTTGAACGGTCACGGATGCTCCCTTGCGATCACCAAGCGAATGTGTAGCTTGACGTGGCAATTTCTAATCGAAATAGTGGCACATTCGTTGCGCGAAGGGAAGGGCATTCGTGAATTCGGTCACAAACATGCAGGCCCCGCGGTTCCGGTGGGAACCGCGGGGCCCGCCGACACGTCCCGGTGCGGGATCCGCCTACATCGCCGCCAGCGGCTCGCTGCCCGACCAGTCGTGACCCCAGTAGCTGTCGGCGGTGATCTCTTCCGAGCTGTAGTGCGCCTCGTCGACCTTCATCCCCTCGGTACCGAACTCGATGTCCCAGCCGCCGGGTGCGCGGGTGTAGAACGAGACCATCTTGTCGTTCGTGTGCCTGCCGAGAGTCGACGAAACGGAGAACCCGTCCTTCACGACACGGTCGAGCGCCTGGCCGACGGCGTCGAGTGAATCCACCTCCACCATCACGTGGATCAGTCCCGGCGCGCCCCCGTGCGCGGCGGGGCACAGCGCGAGACTGTGATGGCGCTCGTTGATGCCGAGGAACCGGATCCTCATCGGCCCGACCTCCGGCGGAGTGGGCAGACGGAAGGCGCCGCGGGGCAGGAAGCCGAGGGTCTTCGTGTAGAACTCGAATGACGCGTCCGGATCGGTGACCGGCAGTACCACATGGCCGAGCCCTTGCGTTCCGGTGACGAAACGTGCGCCGAACGGTGTGACCACCGGCGAGTGATCGAGAACAGCGCCATGGAACACCTCGAGGACCGCACCGCTCGGATCCTGGAACGTGATCACCTCCTCTACGCGCCGAGCGTCGGCCTCCTC
>JAAZAD010000529.1 GCA_012514505.1 Rhodococcus sp. (in: high G+C Gram-positive bacteria)
CAGGCAGATCACGGTTGGTGATCGCCGCCAGGGTCACCCGCCCCAACCCGGGCCGCGCGAACACCGTCTCAACGAGGACGGCGCCGCCCAGGAGGGATCCGACGAAATAGGCGGTCAGCGTGAAGGCGCCGGATGCCCCGTGCCGAAGCGAGTGCCGAACCCGCACCCGCACCGGACTCGCGCCCCGCGCACGAACAGTGGTGACCCAGGGTTCGCGCTCTGCCGCCTCAACGCCGTCGCGAAGCACCTGCCCGAGGAGCGCGGCGATCGGCAGCGCAAGGGTGATCGCCGGGAGGACGATGGTGGCCGGGTTCCGCGACCCTGCCACAGGAAGCCAACCGAGTCCGAAAGCGAACACGCTCAATAGCACGAGTCCGATCCAGAACACCGGCGAGGAAAGCACGATCAACTCGATGGTCGCGGCGATGCCGCCGAAGAGCCGGCCGCGTGCGAAGAGGGCGACGGCCAGCGCCAGCACGAGGGCGATCAGCAACGCGACGCCGCTGAGCTGCACGGTTGCGCCGAGCTGCCTGCCGATGACCTCGGCCACCGGCAGGCGCAGTTGATATGACATGCCGAGGTCTCCCTGCAGCACCTGTCCGAGATATGAGAGGTACTGGACGAACGGCGGGCGGTCCAGGCCCAGTTCGGCACGGATCTGCGACTTGACCGCTTCACCGACCTGCGCCTGCGGTCCGAGCATGACCTCCACAGGATCACCCGGCACCAGGCGCAGCGTGACGAAGGCGAGCGTCGCGGCGGCCCACATGACGACCACGGCGGACAACACGATCCCGCCGAGTCGCTTCAGGGGGCCGCTCGCTGCACGAGTCACATCAGGCACCCCTCCGGGCAGATCAGTCGACCGTCACATCGTAGAACAGCGGGCGCCCATACAAATCGAAGCTCAGGCCCGTGATCGAGTCATTGACCGCGGTGATGAGCGCCGGGCTGTACAGCGGCACGATCGCCGTGTACTCGGTGTTCCAGCGCTGCAGTTCACGGTAGAGCTCGTTGCGCCGCTCGACATCCGCCGTGGAAGCGGCCTCCTCGAGCAGACTGTCGATAGCCGGGTCAGAGACCTGCGACGCGTTTTGGAAGCCGTCGGTGTGCAGATGGCTGCGCAGCAGGTCTGCATCGACACCGGAGAAACCCCAGTCGGTCAGATCAAACGTCTTCGGACCGTACTGCTCGTTGTACGCGCCAGGTTCGAGCACCTCACGGATGACCTCGACGCCGACCTCCCGCAGGTCTGATTGGATGGCGTTTCCCAGCGCCGCGCGATCGTCAGGAACCGGCGTCCATGCGATCCAGCGGACCGACAGTCGTTCGCCGTTCTTCGTCCGATAGCCCTCACCATCGCGCTCGGTCCAGCCGGCTTCATCGAGCAGCGTTTCCGCCGCCTCCGGGTCGTACGCCCAGGTGCCCTCGGTGGCAGGCTCATAGCCTGGCGTGGTGCTGCCCAGGATGCTCCATGCCCGCGGGAACTGTCCGAAGTAGATCTCTTCCACTGCTGCGTCGACATCGATCCCCAGGGCGAACGCCTGCCGCACGCGCTCGTCGGCGAAGACTCCGTAGGCCTCATTCAGATACAGCGAGTAGGGAAGGCCGGGATACTCAAGCGATTCGACCCGCACGGTATCGGGAAGCTCAGACACAAGGTTCGGCGGCAGGTTGCTGGCGAGATCGGCCTCACCACTGGCCACGACGCCGACTCGCACCGCAGCCTCCGGC
>JAAZAD010000530.1 GCA_012514505.1 Rhodococcus sp. (in: high G+C Gram-positive bacteria)
CGAGCGGAGGATGGGCGCGGCGACGCCCGTCGGCAGGTCCGGCACCGCCGACGAGGTCGCGTATGTCATCGCGTGCCTCGCCGGCGAGGGCGCGTCGTACATCACGGGACAGCTCATCACGGTCGACGGAGCGAACTCCATCAGCGAAGAGCGGGGCTGACCGCGCTCAACCGCGAAGGCCAGCCGCCGATCTGGCGCCACGATTGTTTCCAGCCACCTTCCGCAATCTACGAGCGGCACAGATCCGTGGCGACGAGAGGAGTCGGCATAACCGTCGATCGAGGGCCTGCCGCTGCCTACACGTCTGAACGTGTTGGAAATTGCGGTTGGTGGGGTTGGACCCGTCGAACCTGTGGGGAAGTCAGGTTGCCGCAGTTGGTCGACGTTGACGATCACGATGGGCCCGGGCGGCGGTAGTCGTTTCGATTGGTGCGGTCGAAACAAACGGCCGGGTCTCGGTGCTGGCCTTGTCAGGATGGCGCTTGCGACCAGGCGGCGTGCAGGTGTCGACCCGTGGGCACGTGCAACGTCATGCGTATCCAGGTTGCGTGACCGTCGGGGATTTCGGTCGATGCTTGTCATCGTTTTGTCAACGCGACTTGCGCATACGGGTGCATCTTGACGCATATGAGCGCCTTGACTACGATAGAGAAAACAAGGTCTGACCTGGACTGATGCGGATCAGCGCATACAGGTGCAGACGAAGACCATTATTCTCATAACCCGAAGGTCGCAGGTTCAAATCCTGCCCCCGCCACCAACGAAACACCAGGTCAGAGGCCCTTTTCGAGAAATCGGAGAGGGCCTCTCTGGCGTTTCAGGGGCCGATGTCTAACGGAATGTCTAACGGACGTTCTGCGGCCGGCTCAGTGGCCTGTCTCGATGCATGCATCCGGCGCGGCCGCCGCCGTGCTCTGATTCTGGTGTGAGCGACTTCCTGTACTGGGACCTCGGCTTCCGCCAGCAAGGTGACGTGGTCGAGATCACGCTCACCGCCGCAGCGAACGTGCGGCTGATGAGCACGAGCGACTATCAGCATTATCGGAACGGCGAGAGGCACCAGTACGTCGGCGGGTACGTCACGCGCTCTCCACATCGCGAGCCGGTTCCACGCGCAGGGCAGTGGTTCGTCACGGTTGACACGCGCGGCCTCCGGGACGGGACCACCGCGTCGGTCACCGTCAGTCCACGAGTGTCCCCGCAGCCGCTTCCGCCAGCGAGACCGAACTCGCGAGTCGAGACGGCCTTCCGTCTCGGAGCGACCGAAGGAAGGCAGCCGGCGAGCGCGCCGTCACTGCCTCCGCCTTCCCCGACGCCGATCGTGCGACGATCGCCGACATCGGCTCGTTCCGGTCTCGAAGAGATCTTCCGAAATGCCGCTGGACTCGTTCGGCCGATGCTCGGCGAGGGCGAAGAGTTCTACGACCTGTTCGTCTCACATGCCTCCGAAGACAAGGAGGCCGTAGTGCGCGAGCTCGCCCACGCCTTGCGCGACCGCGGCGTGAAGGTGTGGTACGACGAGTTCACCCTGCGGATCGGCGACAGTCTGCGTCGGAACATTGATCGCGGGATCGCCCGAAGCCGGTTCGGCCTGGTGGTGCTGTCGCCGGCATTTCTTGCCAAGAACTGGACGCAGTATGAGCTCGACGGTCTGGTCACGATGTCGGTCGACGGACGTCAGGTCCTCCTGCCGCTTTGGCACGGCATCTCCAAGGACGAGGTGGTCAGTTTCAGCCCGTCGCTCGCCGATCGGGTCGCCCTCACGACCGCTACGTCCACCATCGAAGAGATCGCTGACGAGATTGCCGGGGTCATCCTCGGAACGCCGGACAACGCCAGCGCCCTGGACTGAAGGTCCAGCCGGCGGGAACATCAGTCGCGAGGAAAGGTGCGCCGGAATTGCTCCACGGTGGAAGGCCCGTACACGCGAGCCACAGTCGCAAGGTGTGTTTCGGTGACATCTGCTGCCAGCGCGTCGAGCCAGCGAACGGTCGATTCGAGGTCGCGGGCTGAGAGCACCACCGTCCCCCATCGCTCGACCTCTGCGAGCGTGGGCGGCTGCCGCAGTACCTCGGCGCACCGCCCGTCGACCAGGATCGCATCGACGTACGGCAACACTGTCGACGTGATCGCGAC
>JAAZAD010000531.1 GCA_012514505.1 Rhodococcus sp. (in: high G+C Gram-positive bacteria)
GGTTCTCCGCCTTGCGGGCGATCTTGTCGACCTCGTCGATGTAGATGATGCCGGTCTCGGCGCGCTTCACGTCGTAGTCCGCAGCCTGGATCAGCTTGAGAAGGATGTTCTCGACATCCTCGCCGACGTAACCGGCCTCGGTCAGAGCTGTCGCATCGGCGATCGCGAAGGGAACGTTGAGCATCTTCGCCAACGTCTGCGCCAGGTAGGTCTTGCCGCAACCGGTGGGCCCGAGCATCAGAATGTTGGACTTGGCCAACTCGACGGATTCACCGTGCGCGTCGCGGTTCTTGTCGCCTGCTTGAATCCGCTTGTAATGGTTGTACACGGCAACGGCCAACGAACGCTTGGCCGAATCCTGGCCGATCACGTAATTTTCGAGGAAGTCGCGAATCTCTGCGGGCTTGGGCAGCTCGTCGAGCTTGACGTCACTGGTTTCGGCCAGTTCCTCTTCGATGATCTCGTTGCACAAGTCGATGCACTCGTCGCAGATGTACACCCCAGGTCCCGCAATGAGCTTCTTGACCTGCTTCTGGCTCTTGCCACAAAAAGAGCACTTGAGCAGATCCCCGCCGTCTCCGATGCGTGCCATCTCGTCAGGCCCCTACTTCCTTCGTTTCCGTGCAACCTTCGTTCCGAAGTGGATCCGAACGAAAGCCCGTTATGTGACCGTACCCGCAGATCGGGAACAAGGTCGACTGGTTACCACCGATTCGCCGACCGAGTATCGAAACACTCTGCCGATCGAACCCCTTCTGACCCGAAACCGGACGCTTTCGCTCGATCACTTTCGCCGGAATCAGCCTCGCGGATTGCACCTCCGGCTCGCGGGAACCACCCAAACCGGGCGTGTCGCGCGAGCCGGGGCGCCAACCGTCGATCGACCTACTTCTGGGCGCTGAGCTTGCGGTACTCGAGTACGTCGTCGATGATCCCGTACTCCTTTGCCTCCTCGGCGGTCAGGATCTTGTCGCGGTCGGTGTCCTTACGGATCACGTCGGCATCCTTGCCCGTGTGCCGTGCCAACGTCAGTTCCATCTGGCGACGCATGCGCTCGATCTCGCCGGCCTGAATCTCGAGGTCGGAGACCTGCCCCTGAATACCCTCGGTGGCAGGCTGGTGAATCAACACGCGAGCGTTCGGCAGGGCCATGCGCTTGCCGGGAGTACCGGCGGCGAGGAGCACTGCGGCAGCCGACGCGGCCTGCCCGAGGCACACGGTGTTGATGTCCGCACGCACGTACTGCATGGTGTCGTAGATCGCCATCAGCGACGTGAACGAACCACCGGGCGAGTTGATGTACATGGTGATGTCACGGTCCGGGTCGAGCGACTCGAGAACGAGCAACTGGGCCATGACATCGTTCGCGGACGCGTCGTCCACCTGCACGCCGAGGAAGATTATGCGTTCCTCGAACAGCTTGTTGTACGGGTTGGACTCCTTGACCCCGTAGCTGGTGCGCTCGACGAACGACGGCAGCACGTACCGCGACTGCGCTGGTGACGGGGCGCCGCCACCCGGCATCTCGAACCTGGTCACCTGGAGCTCCCGTTCTGGCTGGCTGCGTCCGGCAGCTCGCCGGCCCGCGAGATCACGTGGTCGACGAATCCGTACTCCAACGCCTCCTGCGCGGAGAACC
>JAAZAD010000532.1 GCA_012514505.1 Rhodococcus sp. (in: high G+C Gram-positive bacteria)
CCCAGCCGGAGGGTCGACAGATCAACGCCAAGGCACCCTGCGGGCCAATCGTAGAGATGGGTCAGAACGCTCCGGCCGGGACTACCCCATCCTCGCGGGATCGGGTAGAAACAGGCTGACAGTCGTACGACGAGCCGACTGCTCCGGTCGAGGGCTTGATTCCGGCAGCGTCAAGACGCTCGGAGTAAGCCACGGACATGTACTGGACGCCGTGGTCGTGGTGGGCGATCAGTCCGGTGAGGTCGGTGCCCTCACGGCTGCGTGTCCAGATCGCTTGCTCGACCGCGTCGAGGGCGAGTTGTTTGGTCATGGTGGTGGCCACCGACCAGCCCAGAATCCTTCGGGCGTAGGCGTCAATGACGAACGCGGTGTAGCACCATCCCGACCACGTCGAGATATACGTAAAGTCGGCAACCCACAGACGATCAGGGGCTAACGGCGCGAAGTTGCGGCCGACCAGGTCCGCGGGCTTGGCCGCTCTCGGGCCGCTGATCGTGGTGCGCTTGACCTTTCCTCGGACCGCACCGGCCAGACCCATCTCACTCATCAGCCGCTCGACGGTGCACCGGGCAATCGGCGGCTCTCCGACTGCACGTTCGCGATTGAGCGTCAGCCACACCTTCCGAGCACCGAAGACGCCATAGTTCGACGCATGGACTGCGGCGATCCTGGGCCTTAGCCGTGCGTCTCGCTGTTCACGAGAGCTGGCCGCGCGACCTCGGTGCTCGTAGTAGGTCGCGGGGGCGATCTTGGCTCCAAGCTCGGTGAGCTGGTCGCAGATCGACTCGACACCCCATCGCAGACCATCGCCGTCGCGGACACCGACATGTTCGTCGATGTAAGCCACGATCAGCGCTGTGGCCGGTCGAGCTCGGCCGCGAAGAAAGCCGACGCGGACTTGAGGATCGCGTTAGCCCGCTTCAATTCAGTGTTCTCGCGTCTGAGTCGCTTGAGTTCGGCCGATTCCTCAGTCGTTGTTCCCGGCCGCTGGCCAGCATCGACCTCGGCCCGACGACACCACTTGCGGACCGTTTCTGGCGTACCTATCCCGAGTAGCTCAGCGACCTTGCCCATCGCTGCCCACTCCGAGTCATCCTCAGCCCGAATCTCAGCGACCATCCGGATCGCCCGCTCACGCATCTCGGCCGGGTACCTCTTCGTCCCACTTCCTGACATGACTCCATCCTTCCCAACGAACAGAGTCTCCGGACACGCCGGGGCGATTCAGTCAACGTCGAGATGGCGTACGGGCGTTACGACCAGGCAGTGCCCGCCAGCGACTCGGCGCTGATGGACTACGCGGACGGGATGCTACTGCACGAGTTGGGGCATCGCCGTGATCGTTGGCTGTTGACGCCGCACGACTTGGTAGCAATTCTCGCCCTCCCTGCGATGGTAGTTCTGTTCGTATTCGGGGGTGTGCAATACCTTCGGGGTGCGTGGGAATCTGCCATGTCTGCCCCGCTCGCTGCACTAGTTCTTGTTTCTGGTGCCATCTTCCTACTTCTCCAACGGTTGGCTGGTTCAGTGCGATGGCGAGCATGGTTGGAGGATCGCGCGGACGACTTCGCAGCGGATGCTGGAGGCCTCGACGGAATCGACGAGATGCTGTTCATAGCGCAGCTGGATCGGAGCTACAACCTGGCAGGTGGGGTATACCGGCCCGCTCTTGAGCGACGAACGCGCCAATGGCAGAGGACGCGAGGACAAGCGACACCGGAATTGACCCGTACGGTCACCGATGATGGGCGGGAGTGCTGGCGACGATGATTACGGTGATTGCTGGTGCCGTCGTGGTGCTGATCTTGGTATGGCTGTTCGGGTCGGGTCTCGCACGGTTCGTCGGAGTTCTGTTGTTGATCGATGGTCTGGGCGGGATCGCTATCCGGAATGGTTTCGATAATCCGCGGTTCGCGGTCGAGGCTGTGATCGGTCTCGGTCTCTGGTTGTTCGGGCATTGGTTGTTCGCAGCGAAGTACGGTCAGTACAGGTCGCGGTTGGCGCAGCGAGTGTGGCGCCTGCCGGTGTTGGGGTGGGTGGCTCCTGTGCGCCGGATCGCCTGACACGAACACAACGATCACGGCCGTCGACTTAGAGTCGGCGGCCGTGATGCTGTTCGTGGTGCGGTGGCTGCTGTTGTTGCTCGTGGATCTGCCGTTGGCGTTCGTGTTCGGCTGCTTGGTGCTCGGTAGCGGCTTGTTCGCGGGCCTGGCGTTCGTGTGCGAGGCGTTGTTCTTCGAGTTGTTGTAGATGGGTCAGGTGCGCGGCGGTGATGGCGACGGCGTGTTCGTGGTCGCTGCGGAAGTAGGTGTGGGGGGTCGATGCCTTGTTCTTTGGCTTCGAGCATGTCGATGAACGTGCCCGTAGGGGACGAGGCCGAGTTCGAGTGCCGCGGTAAGCCAGGTGTAGTCGCGCAGCTGGTCGTTGCGGGCTGACGATTCTGCCAACTCCTGTGGACGCCGCTCCCGATGTCGGGCGGCCTCCTGCGCCACCGCCGCAGTCTTCGGTGCCCATTCTGTCAGCCGCTCCACACCACCTGACCGGATCGCAATCTCACGCCGAGTGGCCGCGTAGTCGCGGCTTGTCAACGGTTGCCGCTGTCGCATGCCCCACCGCTCACGATAGGTCAGCGACGTCAAGCCGTGAGCGGGAAGGTGCCGCCCTAGCGCCTTCTTCCAGACTCCGCACTCCAAGCACATGATCGCTTCGTCGGTGCGCCACTCCGGCTCCGGCGGCAACGCAGTCACGGCACAGGCTCGGCGACGTCGACAATCCGCACGCCCGACACCTGCTGCCGAACCCGGAAAGCGATCTGTCGCTGCCACCCCGCAGGCCACGCATCGTCGCCTCCGTTGTCCTCGATCACAAACACCGGCATTCGTGATCCCGACATCGTTTCGACTTCCTCCGCCACCTGATCGGCTGCTTGCGCCTCAAGCATCAGAATCGCCTCGATGACGCCCGGCTTCATCTGCGAAACGCCAGACTCCCACCGCTGCACCGCGCGAACCCGAACACCGACATGATCGGCGACCCACTCCGCAGTGACGCCGAGCCCTGCGCGGATCGCGCGGAACTCGGCTGCTGTCATTGTGGTGGTCATGCGAGGCGGGCCTGGTCGTCACCGACCGGCGCGAAGCCGAGGCTGCGGAGTGCCGCATCGTAGGGTGCGCGATCCTCGGACGGTTCGACGATGGCGGCGGCGATCTCTTCGCCGTCTGCGGCGAGGACTGCGATGACGTCGAAATCGTCAGCGTCGGTGGCGAGGCGGAGTTCGGTGGCGAAGATGGTGCTCATGATGTCTCCCTTTTGTGGGCGGAGGGTGTGGCCTGGTGCCTGTCCCTCTCTGAAACCAGAATGACATAGTTTGCGTCATAGCGCAAGACTCACGTATCGGGTCAGAACAATGTTTGTTGGCGCCTGTGTGCGCGTTCGTGGGCGCGTTGGGCGCTGGCTTTGACCATGAGGTGGGCGGTGGTGCCGGAGACACCGAGTGACGCAGGCGCGCGGCGTCGTCTTCGTCCTGCACCTGTTGGGTGGAGGTGTTCATTGGGCTGCTTCCAGCGCGGTCTCGGGGAGCTCGTCGAGGGCGTGTAGCAGGGCGGCCAGCGACCACCGTGAGGGTGCTGTGCGGCCGTAGGTCGTTCCGTTGTGCCGAAGGCTGCGGTGACAGCTGCCCCATCTTCCCCGGGCAAGAGCTACCGGGACTTGGGTCCTTGACGACCCGGCCGGGCCAGGGCCTGGAAGCGATTCGCCCCGATCCGCGACGAGATTAAAACCCGCGTCGAGGCGCTGATGGCCGAATTGACGTCCCAGCCCGCCGCCTCGGGCGGGTGCTAAATCAGAGATCAGTCCGGGGTCACTGTCAGCGCGCGTTGCGCGGAGCGTGCAGCGAGAAAGTCGTCGACGAGTTGCTGGCGTTCAGCCGGGCCGATCGGCGGGAGTGCGGTGAGTCGGGTGAAGACGATGGGTCCGACGAGTTGGGTCAGGGCGAGATTGGTGTCGAAGCGACCGAGCTCTTGCTGGGCTCCGGGGCTGCCCAGGATCCGGTCGAACGGTTCGCGGTATTGGTTGACCACCCGTGTGCGAAGGGAACTGACCGGGTTGCGGTCTTCTTCGGGATGCGATGTCGCCTCGGTCGTCCCGGGTTGGGCGGACCCGAGGGCGAGCCACCCGAGCATCGTCAGTTGGGCGGGGGCTTCCTCGATGAGCTTGGCCTGACGGTCCAGCAGTTCGATCAACTGTTCACGGATCGTTCCGGACGCCGGCGGCGCGGTGACCGGGGGCAGCAGACGCTCGAACGCCGCGGCCAGGAGCTGGGTGCTGTCGGTGAAGTGCCGGTAGAGGGTAGTCCGCGCGACCTTGGACGCCTTGGTGACCGCGTCGATCGTGACGGCCTCGATACCGCCGGTCGAGAGCAGGGACGTCGCCGCGTCGAGCAGTCGTGCGCGTGAGCGTGCCTTCCGGGGATCCACGAGCCGGTCCTCGTCGTCGTCGGTGTTCTGGTTGATCATCTCTTCGCCCACCTCGTAATTGTGCCCTCGGATCAGCTGCAGGCACTATCCCCGCACCCCGCATTGTGCTACTCATAGTAGTGGAACGCTACCAACTGTAGCGTTAAGTGGAGGTGGCTGTATGACCGCCGATGATCGAGTACTGCTGTCGCGGGCGCAGAAGTGGACGTTGGTGGTCTCGTGCCTGTCGGTGGCCCTGGTGGTCGCCTCAATGGCGGCCCTGTACACCGCGCTTCCGAACATTGCGGTAGCCACCGGGGCGACGCAAACCCAACTCACCTGGGTGGTCGACGGGTACACGCTGGTGCTGGCATGTCTGGTGTTGCCCGCCGGGGCCCTGGGTGACCGCTACGGCCGGCGGGCGGTGCTGATCGTGGGGTTGGCGCTGTTTTCGCTGGCCTCGGCGGTGCCACTGTTGGTATCGACACCGTGGTGGTTGATCGCGGCGCGGGCAGCGGCCGGGGTGGGGGCGGCGTTCATGATGCCGTCCACGCTGTCGATCCTGACTGCGGGATTCCCCGAGCAGCAGCGGGGGCGTGCGGTCGGGATCTGGGCGGGGGTCGCCGGGTCCGGGGGTCTGCTGGGGATTCTCGGGTCGGGGCTGCTGCTCGACTACTGGTCGTGGCAGTCAATCTTCGTCGGCCTGACCGCGGTGGGGGTGTTTCTGCTGTTGTGTGCCTTCACCATTCCCGAATCCCGCCAGGAAAATCCGCCGCTGATGGATGTGATCGGATCGGTCGCGGTGGTGTTCGCGGTCGGACTAGTGGTGCTCGCCATCATCGAAGCCCCAGTACGCGGCTGGTCGGATCCCGTGGTGGTCGCCGGGTTCGGGCTGGGGGTGGTGGCCACAGTGGTGTTCGTGGTGTGGGAGTTGCGGGCGGATCATCCGCTGCTCGATGTGCGGTTCTTCGCCCGTCGGGGCTTCGGGAGCGGATCGTTCTCCATCACCATCCAGTTCCTGGTGACGTTCGGTGTCTTCCTGGTCCTCGTCCAATACCTGCAGTTGATCTTTGGATACAGCCCGTTGGGTTCAGCGCTGGCCCTGGCGCCGATGATGGTGCCATTGGTGCTCTTGTCGGCGGTCGCACCGTGGATGACGACCCGGCTGGGGTTGCGGTTGATGACAGTGACCGGTCTGCTCGCCATCGCCGCAGGGTTCTACTTCATCAGCCGGCTGGATTTGGACTCCACCTACCTCGACGTGATGTGGCCGACGCTGATCATGAGCTCGGGTCTGGGCCTGACCGCAGCGCCGGCGACGGCGGCTATCGTCGCGGACACCGCGGTCGAAAAGCACGGGGTCGCCGCGGCGGTCAACGACGCCACCCGCGAGATCGGCGCGGCGATCGGCATCGCGGTCGCCGGCAGTGTCCTGGCCGCCGGGTACAGCCACAACATCGCCCCGGCGATCGCGCGGCTCCCACCGGAGGCGCGGGGCCCGGTCGCCGACTCACTCGCCGGTGCCCTCGAGGTCGCCGATCGGGCGGGACCGGCCGGCCAGCAACTCGCCGACTTCGCCAAGTCCGCGTTCCTGCACGGCGTCGAGCAGTCCGCGATCGTCCTCGCACTCATCGCGGCGGCGGGTGCCGCGATCCTGCTGGTCTGGGCGCCCGGCCGCGCTTCCCCGGACGCAGGCGCATCGAGGAGCCCGGCTGAACCGGCCCAGCGCAGTCGATCCCGCGCCCGCCGCTAGCCAGCACCGTCGAGAAGGAACGCCCGTGACCCAACTACCGCTGCCGCCGCACTCACCGACCTGCATGGGGTGCGGGCCAGACAATCCCGCCGGCCTGCAACTGGTGGTGTTCCGCTCCGGCGACGAGGTCTACACCGATGTGACGTTCGACGAACGCCACATCGGTGCGCCCGGCCTCGCGCACGGCGGGGCAGTGGCCGCCGCCTGCGACGACCTGTTCGGCTTCGGCCTCTGGATCGCCCGCACCCCGGCAGTGACCCGGAGCCTCACCGTCGACTACCTCGCCCCCGTCCCGCTGCACCGGCCCCTGCGCATCAGCGCCCACGTCCGGGAGATCGACGGCCGCAAACTGCACCTTAAGGCGACCGCCACCGCCGATGACGGCACCGCATTGTTCACCGCCCACGCGGTGTTCATCGCCGTGTCGATCGAGCACTTCGCCCAACATGGCGCCCCCGGCGCCGTCCAGGACCTACTCGACCGCCTCACCTCCGCGCTCGACCACGACGGGCCGGACAGACCGTCACCGCACCCGCCGAACCGCTGACACGATCAAAAGAAGATGCATCGGTAATGCAGCACACCAGTGCCCGTCCTCACCCCGGGCGGCCACACCCACCAGAAGCCCACAATGCGGCCCGGCCAGTTCCGGTGCTGTTACGCACGAAGTGGGGTCTACCACTGCTGACCGTGGGCTCGAGCGTGGGCGGGGCCGTCGTCGTCGCGCTGCTGATCGTTCTGGGGGGCGCCCCGCACCGCTCCGGTGCCCAGCTCGGAACGCTTCTGCAGATCCTGGCGGTCTACGTCGTCGTGGCTCTGCTCGCCGCAGTTCGCGGCGTCCTCGCCCTGCGTCGACGCAGCCTCGGGTGGCTGGACACCTCCTCTGCGCCCACACCCGACCACGCCCGCCACACCCTACGATTGCCCACCGAGTCCACCGTCCTCATCGGATCTCTGTGGGCCGGGGGCATCCTCGCGATGTCCGGCTCGGCCTTCGCGCTCCTGCCCGTCTGGGAGGCCCTCGGCGGAACCCTACTCATGACATTGGGCGGACTTGCCACCGTCGGATACAACTACCTCTTCGTCGAACGTGCACTCCGTCCAGTGATGGCCACGATCCTGGCCGTCGACACCCCACACGCGCCACCACGAACGTCAGTCATCTCCCGGCTGATCCTGACCTGGGCGCTGACCTCCGCGCTGCCATTGGCCGCGGCCATCGCGCTCCTGCACTATCCAGATGCGGCACCGCCCGACCGCATCCGCGCCGCGACCTACCTCGCCGCCCTCGGACTCGTATCCGGAGCCCTCGCGGAAACACTGCTGGCCCGCGCCGTCGCACAACCGATCCACCAGATGTGCGGTGCACTCCGCCGCATCGGGCAAGGCCGGCTCGACGTGCGGGTGCCCGTCGACGACAGCAGCGAGATCGGGGTACTGCAATCCACCGTGAACGACATGGTCCGCGGACTCCAGGAGCAGGACCGACTGCGCGACCTGTTCGGACGGCACGTCGGAAGAGACGTCGCGCAACGCGCACTCGACCGAGGAGCCGACCTGACCGGCGAAATCCGGGAGATAACAGCACTGTTCGTCGACGTAACCAACTCGACGGCACTCGCCCACCAGATCTCACCGCAAGAATTCGTCGACAAACTCAACCGCCTCCTCGCAGAAGTGATCGCGGCAACCGAGAGCCACCACGGGCTGGTCAACAAATTCGAGGGAGACGCCGCACTCTGCATCTTCGGGGCGCCCGTCGCCCGAGCCGATGCCGCTGACTCCGCACTCCACGCCGCACGACAGATCCGCGACCGCGTCCTGGGTCACGCGGAACTCGACATCGGGATCGGACTCGCCACCGGCCCCGTCTTCGCCGGAAACCTCGGCACCGACCAGCGCCTGGAATACACCGTCATAGGCGACGCGGTCAACGAGGCATCACGCCTCACCGAACTCGCCAAACACACGCCGGGACGGATCCTCGCCAGCGTCGCCGTCATCAGAGCCGCTAGCGAACCCGAACGCCAATACTGGACACCACACGGCGACTGCTCCCTCAAAGGACGATTCCTGCCGACACAAACCTGGGAAAGCATCCCACCAGGGAACTGACCGCAATCCCCCGCAACCTGCATCGAGACCGATCGAGCACCTGCTCAGTGAGATGGCAGGCAAATCGACCGTCGATGTGATGACCGATCTCGCACTGCCCCTTCCCGTGAACGTCATCGGCGATCTGCTCGGCCTGCCCGCCGAAGGACGAGATCTAGCCGCCAACTTGGTCCGCGACCTGGTAGCACCCTTGGAGCCGATGTCCGACGCACAAGCCATTCGGCAAGCGGCCCACGCCGAGGATCAACTGGCTGAATACCTTGGAACGCTGCTCGCAGACAAGCGCATTCACCCCGCCGACGATTTACTCAGCAGACTTGCCGCAGCGCACGGCGAGGACAGACTCGACGACGACGAATGCGTCGGTACCGCAATCTTGCTGTTCGCCGCCAGGCTTCGAGACCACCACCAATCTCATCGGCAACGGGCTGGCAGCACTCCTGGCCAACCCTGATCAAGCCGACCTTCTACGCCGACGACCTGCGTTGTCCGCCAATGCTGTCAAGGAGCTCTTGCGCTATGACGCCCCCATTCAGACGAACGGAAGTACCGTACTCGAACCGACTCAGATTGCCGGGGTCGACCTTGAGCCAGGCCAGGTCGTACTCATCTTGCTCGGTGCAGCCAATCGCGACCCTGACCACATCACATGCCCCGACACCCTCGACATCACCCGCACTGTCTGGCGGCCGCTGTCGTTCGGTGCAGGCATCCACTTCTGCCTCGGTGCCGCGCTCGCCCGTATGGAAGGCGCGGAGCTGTTTCCGCGACTACTGAACCGATTTCCCCGAGCTCGCCACAACTGGAGAGGCGACATGGCGACCGGGGCTCTCGTTCCCAGTGACCACCCAAATGACAACTTCCGCGCCGGCTAACCTCGACAGGCTAGATGAGCCTGCGGCTGCGCAACGCGACGCGTCCGGACGCCCTGCACCCGACCCGGCCTGTGCCCGGTTCGCCCTCCTGCCCAAGACGTCCTCACCAGAGCTGGATACTCGGATTCACTTGTGTGCGCGTGCAACCATGGCGCGCTGCCAGGCCCTTGCTGCACACCCGGACAAACCCTCCAGCAGTACCCACCCCAGCCCTGCCGCCAAGCCCCGAATTGATCTACCAACCCTTCGCCGAAGGTACCCCGGAGGCGGGCACCGTGGCGCCGACCTTCCTGCCGGGTCGGGGTGTCGAACAGGTGAATTGCACGACTAGCCCGGCGGACACTCCTCGACTTTCGCTATTATCAGTAGCACTTTGAATCGCCCCGGGTCTGGTGGAGGCTCTGAATCCACGGGAGGATGAGGAGCATGGCAGCACCGAGGAAGTACCCCGACGAGCTTCGGGAGAGAGCCACGAGGATGGCTGTTCAGTCACGGCGCGATCCATCGACGAGGTCGGGCACGTTCCGCCGTGTGGGCGAGCAACTGGGGATCAATCCCGAGACTTTGAGGAACTGGGTTGTGCAGGCCGAGGTCGACGAGGGGCACCGTCCCGGGACCACGACCAGCGAGTCCCAGCGCCTGGTCGAGCTGGAGAAGGAAGTGCGTGAGCTGCGCAGGGCGAACTCGATCCTGAGGTCGGCCTCGGCTTTTTTCGCGGCGGAGCTCGACCGCCCACAGCGTTGATCGTGGAATACATCGACCAGTACAAGCATGAGTTCGGCGTCGAGCCGATCTGTCGGACGCTGACCGCAGCGGGCACGCAGATCGCGCCGAGCACGTACTACGCGTTCAAGACCCGACCACCCTCGAAGCGAGCACTGCGCGACGAGGAACTGCTGATCGAGATCCACCGCGTCCACTCGGCGAACTTTGGCGTCTACGGGGCGAAGAAGGTCCACGCCCAACTGCGTCGCGAGGGCGTCGTCGTCGCGCGCTGCACGGTCGAGCGGCTCATGCGCGTTGCGGGGTTACGAGGGATTAGCCGAGCCAAGGGCCCGCGCACCACGATCTCCGGTCGCGGCCCGGATAGTCGGCCTGACCTGGTCGATCGTGACTTCACTGCAACCGCTCCGAACCAGTTGTGGGTCGCGGACATCACCTACTGCCGCACCTTCGTCGGCTGGGTGTATGCCGCGTTCGTCATCGACGTGTTCTCTCGCCGCGTGGTCGGCTGGCAGCTCTCGAAGTCGCTACGGACCGACCTTGCGCTGGACGCGTTGGAGATGGGCATCTGGACCCGCGATCGCGCAGGCCAGTCGGTCACCGGGCTCACGCACCACAGCGACAAGGGCGTTCAATACGTCGCCATCCGCTACACCGAGCGTCTTGCCGAGGCTAGCGCGGCCGCCTCGGTCGGTTCCACCGGCGACTCATACGACTGTCAGCCTGTTTCTACCCGATCCCGCGAGGATGGGGTAGTCCCGGCCGGAGCGTTCTGACCCATCTCTACGATTGGCCCGCAGGGTGCCTTGGCGTTGATCTGTCGACCCTCCGGCTGGG
>JAAZAD010000057.1 GCA_012514505.1 Rhodococcus sp. (in: high G+C Gram-positive bacteria)
ACCCCGATCAGGTCAAGATCCTTCCGGGTCTGATCACGGTGATCGGATCCACCGAGCGTGAGGCCGTCGAACGTCACGAGGCACTGCGGGCACAGGTGCCCGCGGACTTCGGGGCCGAACGATTGAGCGCGACCCTGGGTGTCGATCTCGCCACCGTGGACTGGGATGCGCCGATTCCGGAAGAGATCCTGGCCGCACCCGCAGATCCCGACTCCTACAAGGGGTCGCTCGGGTTCCGCGAATCGGTGATCGGGTTGGCGCGCGAAGGCAACCTGTCGATTCGTCGTCTGCTGCGTCAGCTGAACGGTAGCGGTGGGCATCGCGCCGTGATCGGGACCCCGGAGCAGGTCGCGGACACCATCGAGGAATGGTTCCGTGCGGGAGCGGCCGACGGATTCAACCTGATGCCCGATGCTTTCCCGTCGGGTCTGGAAACCTTCGTCGATCATGTGGTGCCGATCCTGCGGGCGCGTGGCCTGTTCCGGCACGAGTACACGGAGAAGACGCTCCGGGCGCGCTTCGGGGTGCATCCGGGAATCGGTGCCGCGGTGGGGTAGTGCGGTGGGGTAATGTCGTCGGAACTGCACCGACGAATACAGGAGTGACGACATGACGCCCGGCAGTGGATCGCAGCCGCAGGTGCTGCGCACTGTGTGGCATCGTCGGCGCCTGTACGTCGATCTGTGCCGGGTTTCCGCCTTGGGCTGTTGTCGCTGATCCGACCCGAATCGATCTGCGTCCGCTCCACTGTGAAGGCCCTGCCATGTCTTTGTCGTTCCACTGGTTCCTGCCCACTTCCGGCGACAGCCGCTCCATCGTCGGGGGTGGTCACGGCGCCGACCTGCGTGTTTCCGCCGCCGATCGTCCGGCCACACTCGACTATCTCGGCCAGATCGCACGGTCGGCCGAGCAGCTCGGATTCGAGGGGGCGTTGACCCCGACGGGCCTGCAGTGCGTCGATGCGTGGATCACCACCTCGATGCTGGTGCCGTTGACGAAGCGGTTGAAGTTCCTCGTCGCGTTCCGCCCCGACGCGTTGTCGCCGACGCTCGCAGCACAGATGGCGACTGCCTACCAGGAACATTCGAACGGCAGGTTGCTCATCAACATCGTCACCGGTGGGGAGAGCAGCGAGCAGCGGGCCTACGGCGATTTCCTCACCAAGGACGAGCGGTACCGGCGCACCGACGAGTTCCTCACGGTGCTGCGCGGATTGTGGCGTGGGGATCTGGTGTCCTTGGACGGCACGCACATCCATGTGGAAGGGGCGCGGCTCGACCGCCTCCCCGACCCGGCACCGACGGTGTACTTCGGTGGTTCGTCACCGGCGGCGCTGCCGGTCGCGGGCCGGCACGCCGATGTGTATCTGACGTGGGGGGAACCGCCCGCTGCGGTCGCCCGCAAGATCGCGAAGGTGAAAGCCGAAGCCGCTGCGGCAGGCCGGTCACTGCGATTCGGTGTCCGGTTGCACGTCATCAGCCGCGACACCTCCGAGCAGGCGTGGGCGCAGGCGCAGCGACTGCTCGACGATATGGATCCGGACGAGATCGCGCTCGCCCAAGCAGGTTTGGCGGTCAGTGAATCCGAAGGCCAGCGACTCATGCGGGAACTGCACGGCAGCGCGACCCGTCACAACGGGCAGGCACGCACCCTCGAGATCCATCCGGGTCTGTGGAGCGGTGTCGGACTGGTGCGCGGTGGAGCCGGAACATCGCTCGTCGGGAGCCACGCGGAAGTCGCGGCACTGATCGAGGAATACTATGCGGCCGGTGTCGACGAGTTCGTGCTCTCGGGTGTGCCGCATCTCGAGGAAGCGTACTGGTTCGGGGAAGGTGTGCTGCCGATCCTTGCGCGCCGCGGCCTGTGGACGCACCCCGACGAGGCGCTCAGGTTCGCGCCGGTGCGCTGACCGTCACGTGTGCGCGTGGTAGACAGCCCGCGCAATGCGCTCCTGGTAGGCGGCGAATTCGGGGGTGGTGCGCACCGACGGCGAACGGGGTGCACCGTCCTCGTCTCCGGGTAGCACGACCGACACGTCCTCGACGATGCGTCCCGGGCGGGCACTCATCACCAGCACCCGGGTCCCGAGGAACACCGCTTCGTCGACACTGTGGGTGACGAACAGGATCGTCCGCTGTTCGGCGCTGCGGATCGCGAGCAGTTCGGTTTGCAGTTTCTCGCGGGTCAGCGCGTCGAGAGCACCGAACGGTTCGTCCATCAGGATGATCCGCGGATCGTTGACCAGGACCCGCGCGATCTGGGCGCGCTGCTGCATACCGCCGGACAGTTCGTAGGTGTGCCGGTCCCCGAAGTCGGCGAGCCCGACGGTCGCGAGAATCCGATCGGCGCGCTGCCGGCGTTCCGCTTTCGATACACCGCGTAGCTTCGGGCCGAGTTCGACGTTGGCGCGCACCGACTTCCACGGAAAAAGATTCGGTTTCTGGAAGACGACGCCGCGTTCCGGTCCGGGCCCGACCACCGGCACACCGCCGATGGCGACGGTGCCGGTGCTGGGGGTCTCGAAGCCGGCGAGCATCTGCATCACAGTGGTCTTGCCGCATCCGGACGGACCGACCAGGCACACGAACTCACCGGGCTCGATGGTCAGGTCCACCGTGCTCACCGCGGGCACCGCCGTCGCACCCGTGCCGTAGGCTTTCGAGACGCCGGTGAACGTGACCCGGTCGGTTGCCGTCCGGATGCCGGTCACTGGTCGGCGACCGTGCGGGCGGCGTCGGCGAACACACCGTTCCGGTACACCTCGGGTGCGCTGACCGCGGTGATCTCGCCCTGGCTCAGCAGGAACTCGGCATTCGAGAGCAGATTGTCGGCGAGACCGCCCCCGAGATATTCGGCGGACGCCTGATCGGTTGCGCGCAGGAAGGTCAGTCCGTCGAGTTGCGGACGGACCGCGTCGGGGGAGATTCCCAGTTGAACGGCGAGCGCCACCGAAGCCTCGTCGGGGTCGGTGAGCAACTGCTCGACCGCCCAGTCCTGTGCACGGGTCCACGCCTCGATGAACTCGGGGTTCGCCTCGACGAAGGTGCGGGTGGCACCGGCCAGGTCGAAGGTCGGAACGCCCGCGGCGGCGGTGTCGGCACTGGTGAGCAGCACGTGTCCGTCGGTGAGTTCGGACAGGGTGGGCTCCCAGATCCAGGTGCCGTCGATCTCGCCGCTCTGCCACGCCGCGACCGTCGCATCGGGTGCGAGGTTGACGAGGGTGACCTGGTCGGTGATGCCGGCCCGGTCCAGGGCGGCGAGCAGACTGTAGTGCGCGGTCGAGGCGAACGGTGTCGCGATCGTCTTGCCTGCGAGTTGTTCGACGGAGGTGATCGCCGGGTCACGAACCACGAGCGATTCGGCGGCGCCGATCACGTCGTGGACCCAGATCACCTGGATGTCGATGTTCAGGGGCGCCGACAGTGCCTTGGTGGCGGGACTCGAACCGAGCAGACCCAGATCGGCGCTGCCCGAACCGAACGCCTGCACGACGTCGCCGCCCGACGAGAATCGGCTCCACGTGATGTCGGCGTTGGGCAGGCATGCCTCGAGGATGCCGGAGTCCTTCACGAGCAGGTCGCCGTTGGGGATGTCCTGGTAGGCGATGCGCGCGGTCGTGGTGACCGACTCGTCGACCTCGAACGGGCAGGCGGTGCCTGCACCGGATCCGTCCGCTGTGGTGGTGCGGTCCGAGGACACACATCCGGCGACGAGCGTGGCCGAGGCGAGTGCGGTGACGACCAGGACTGTGCGCTTCATGACTTTCCCTTCCAGGGCACGGCGAGGACGCCGATCCATTTGATGACCGCGTCCAATGCGAGTGCGGTGATGCCGATGACGATGATGCAGGTGATCGTCAACGGTGTATTCAGTTGTGTGCCGGACAGATACGCCAGTCCACCGATTCCGGGGATACCGTTGTTGAGTTCGGCGGCGACCACCGTGGTCCAGGCGAAACCCACCGCGATGCGGATGCCGGTGAGCACTTCCGGTGCGGTGGAGGGAAGCACCACCTCGGTGAGGACCTGACGGCGGTTGGCTCCGAGAGCGCGCACCGCGTCGATGTAGTCGCGGGGCACCGAGTGCACACCGTTGATGGTGGCGACGGTGATCGCGGGAAACGCGGCGAGGAACAGCAACCAGATCTTCGAGGTGTCACCGATGCCGAACCACACGATGAGCAATCCGATGTATCCGAGCGGCGGCAGTGCCCGCAGAAAATTCAGATACGGCTCGAGCATCGTGTTCAGCGGTCGCCACATGCCCATCGCGAACCCGAGCAGCGGGCCGACGACAATGGCGGCGCTCACCCCGATGGCGATCCGCTGACAGCTGGCCAGCAGGTGCTCCCACAGGAAATATCCCTGTTCGCCCTGGACGAGTCGATCCACACCGGGCGCAACCTGATGCCACGTGTTGGCCTGGACGAAGGCATCCCAGACGGCGCCCGGGGACGGGAGGAACAGCGGCTCGATCAGCCCGGCGAACGTCACCGCCCACCACACGAGCAGGAACGCGCCGAGCGCGAGGACCCTGCCGGCGATGCGTGCGACGGTCGAGCGTGAGGT
>JAAZAD010000533.1 GCA_012514505.1 Rhodococcus sp. (in: high G+C Gram-positive bacteria)
ACCGAAGGCAAAACCACCCGCGAGATCATCCGCTGCCTCAAACGTGCCGTCGCCCGCGAGATCTACCGACTCCTGACCTCACCACCGAACCCGCACCCGCCCCTTGACGAAACATAGGAGCATCACAGGTTCGCGTGAGCTGAACCTGTGTGACATTGGTCGCTCAGCGGCATTGACTCCCGCACGGCAGAGGCTTACGCTCATTTACATGAGTCTTCCAGTAACAGATACTTTCGCGAGTGATGCGAAGTACGTCGAGACGCTGATCATCGGCAGCGGATTTGCAGGCCTCGGCGCAGCCATCAGACTTGCCCAGAAGGGAAAGCGAGACTTTCTCGTCCTCGAACGCGGCAGCGACGTCGGTGGCACCTGGCGAGACAACACCTACCCGGGCGCAGCCTGCGACGTCCCCTCGCAGCTGTACTCCTACTCGTTCGCGCTCAACCCGGAATGGACGCGTTCGTTCTCCACGCAGCCCGAGATCCAGCAGTACATCCAGTCGGTCTCGAAGAAGTACAACGTGCTCGACAAGCACATCTTCGACTGCGCTGTGCACTCCGCCCACTGGAATGGCGAAACCTCGCAGTGGCAGGTCCGGACGTCGAAGGGCGACTTCCTCGCCAAGATCGTCGTGACCGCAGTCGGTGCACTCTGTGAACCCTCGCTCCCCGACATCGAGGGCATCGACGGCTTCGAGGGCGAAATTTTCCACTCGGCCCAGTGGAACCACGACGCCGAGCTGACCGGAAAGCGAGTCGCCGTCATCGGCACCGGCGCCTCCGCAATCCAGATAATCCCCGCAATCGGCAAGAAGGTCGAACACCTCGACGTCTACCAGCGCACCGCCCCCTGGATCCTTCCGCGCGCGGACCGCGAGTTCACCAAGGCCGAGCACCTCGCCTTCAAGTACCTGCCCGGATTCCAGCGACTGTGCCGCGCAGGGATCTACTGGATGCGAGAAACGCAGGTCGTGGGACTCGCGAAGGCCCCGATCTTCATGAAACCGCTGCAGTTCGCAGCCGAACGGCACATGCGCCGCCAGATCAAGGACAAGGACCTGCGCCGCAAGGTCACGCCCAACTTCCAGATCGGCTGCAAGCGCATGCTGATCTCGAACAACTACTACCCCACGCTCGCCAGAGACAACGTCGACCTCGTCACCGACGGCATCGCCCGGGTCACCGCGAATTCGGTGATCACGAAGGACGGCACCGAGCGTGAGGTGGACGCGATCGTCGTGGCCACCGGCTTCCACGTGACCGACTCCCCCACCTACGGAACCATTTTCGGCAAGGACGGCCGCTCTCTCGCGGAGGTGTTCGACGCCAGCGGGCAGCAGGGCTACAAGGGTGCGGCAATTGCCAACTACCCCAACATGTTCTTCCTGGTCGGACCGAACACCGGCCTCGGACACACGTCGATGGTCTTCATGATCGAGTCGCAGATCAACTACCTCGCCGACGCACTCGACACCATCGAGCGTCACGACCTCGGCACCGTCGAGGTCCGCAAGGACGCTCAGGACTCCTACAACAAGAACCTGCAGGAGAAGCTGTCGCACAGTGTGTGGAACAACGGCGGTTGCGCCAGTTGGTATCTGGACAAGCACGGCAACAACACCACGCTCTGGCCGGGGTTCACGTTCGACTTCCGCAGGCAGACGCGACGGTTCGACCTCGCAGCCTATGACAGTGTGGCGACCAAGGACCTTCCCGAACCCGCTGCCGCACCAGCGGTTGCCCTCGTCACGGGCGAGCGCCTCGACAAAGACGACAACGACAACGACAACGACAAGGTGAGTGCACAGTGAGTTCGTTTTCAGGAAAGGTCGTCGTCATCACCGGCGCCGGCTCCGGTATCGGACGCGCGGTGGCGCTGAATCTCGCAGAGAAGGGCGCCAAGCTCGCCCTGTCCGACATGGACAGCGTCGGTCTCGCCGAAACTGTACGGCAGGCGCAGGCACTCGGCGCCGAGGTCAAGTCCGATCATCTCGACGTCACGCAGCGTGAAGCGGTCCTCGAATACGCCGATGCCGTTGCGGCACACTTCGGCAAGGTCAATCAGATCTACAACAACGCCGGCATCGCGTACCACGGTGAGATCGAGAAGTCCGAGTTCAAGGACATCGAGCGCATCATGGACGTCGACTTCTGGGGTGTCGTGAACGGCACGAAAGCATTTCTGCCGCACGTCATCGCGTCGGGTGACGGCCACATCGTGAACGTGTCGAGCTTGTTCGGTTTGCTGGCCACACCCGGTCAAAGTGCCTACAACTCGGCCAAGTTCGCTGTTCGTGGCTTCACCGAATCCCTGCGCCAGGAAATGCTGATCGCGAGGCATCCGGTGAAGGTGACATGCGTCCATCCCGGCGGTATCAAGACCGCGATCGCGCGCAACGCCACGGCCGGCCCCGGCGAGGACTCTGCAGTGATTGCCGAATTCTTCGACAAGAAGCTGGCCAGGACAACGCCCGAGGAAGCCGCCAAGGTCATCGTGAACGGAGTGTCGAAAGGCAAGGGCCGAGTCCTGATCGGCGCGGACGCCAAGTTCCTCGACGCCTGGGTGCGCCTCGTCGGCTCGGGCTACCAGCGGGTCGTGGCTATGGTTGTGGCGCGTGCCATGCCCAAGTCGAAGTAGGAGCACACACTTTGCCTTCTCTCAATATCCCGACCAGCGTCGCCGCCGCGCTCCTGCGGCCGTTCTTCTGGGTTGCGTTCAACTCGCACCTTCCGGTCCCTGTGCAGCGCAAGATTCTCGACATGGGTGCCCCCATACAGTTGATGCCGCCAGATGCCGTCGTCCGGAAGACCGCGTTGGCGGGGCGTCCGGCGGAGCGCATCACGGTGGGTGCCACCGAGCCGCAAACGGCCGTGCTGTACCTGCACGGTGGGGCGTTCGCCGTCGGCTCGTTCGCCTCCCACCGATCGCTCGCAGCTCACCTGGCGCGTGAATCCGGAAGTGCGGTCTACCTTCTCGACTATCGATTGGCACCGGAGAACCCGTTCCCGGCAGGACTCGAGGATGCCGAGGCCGCGTACCTGGAATTGGTGACCGAGCATGGATTCGACCCCGACGCGGTCGCGGTGGCGGGCGACTCTGCCGGCGGCGGACTGGCCTTGGCGACCACAGGCCGACTGGTCCACCGGCATGGGGTGACGCCGAGCGCTCTGGGCCTGATCGCCCCGTGGGCCGACCCCACCGATCGCACGCTGCGTGACCGCGATCTGGTGATCAACGCACGGTGGGCCTACGCCTGCGCCGACATGTATCGTCGCTCCGCGGATCCTTCGACGCCGGGCTACGCACCACTGAACGACGACCTGACCGGATTCCCTCCGACGATCATCCACGCGGGACGTGACGAGATCCTGTACCCGCAGGCGGTCGCGCTACGGGAGAAGCTGGCATCGTCCGGGGTGGACGTTCAGATGACGGAGTTCACCCGACTCTGGCATGTCGCGCACGCACAGGCCTCATTGGTACGCGAGGCCGCCGACGCAGTTGCCGATTTGGGCGGGTTCCTCGCTGGTCACTTCGGCTCGGCACAGACGCCGAAATCGGCAACGAACCATCAGGCGTGAGCGTCGAACCAGGTGCGCGCCACCTCGACTGACGATTTGCCGTCGCGGACCTGTCCGAGCATGTCGGACAGGTCCGCGCTCGTCAGTTCACCCGCAACGACGGTCAGCGCCTCGAGTTGTGGTTCGGCAAGCGTTCCCGAGCGATACAGCGGTACGACATTCTGCGCTCGGAAGATTCCCTCGTCGTCGCTCAAGGCTTCGAGATCTCCGGTAGCGAGAACCGGCGACAACGTGGTCAATCCGCCGACAGACGCCACTCCCGTGCGCAACTCTTCCACCACCGCAGGGTCGTCCGCCACATGGTGGACCACACCGAACGTACATCCGGGTATCGACGCCAATGCCGTGTCCTCGAATTCGCTGCCTACCGCGACCGTCGACGTCGCACAATGCGGTGCGAGATCACCGAGTTCGTGCATGTCGCGTGGGTCGCCCTGGCCGATCACCATCACCGATCGATCTTCGGCAGACGCATAGTCCGACACCGAAAGCCCCTGCGGCAACGACCTACTCAGTTCCTCGAAGACGTCCGCCGCGGCGGTGGCCTGAGCATCGGAGTCGAAGTACGCGAGCAACTCACCTGTGAACTCCGGGACGACGGTGATGTCGCCGGCATCGAGCGCACGAAGGTATTCGGCCCGGTCACCGAAGTCCGGGCGAACCGATACGTCCGCGCCCGTGGACCTCAGCACGGTGGCATAGACCTGGGCGAGTACGGCACTCTCATCGGAACTGCCCGCCCCCACGACAACTGGTGCGATATGGGCAGTCCCCGGCTCGTCCAAGGTGGAGTTGTCGATACTGCAACCGGCGACCGTCACGACGGCGCACACAGCCCCGATCAGAAACGAGATTCGTAGTTTCCTCATGGCGATCACTCGGACCTTCCTCACCGAAACCGTGTTCCCCGCACTGCACCGAACGTGGAACACCCCGACCTGAAACCTTGGGTGCGGGTTTCGGGCCGGGGTGTTCGACGATTCTCGTTATTCTGTCACGCCTTCTGCTTTCGCAGTAGCGGCCACAGCCTCCGCAACAGCGGGGGCCACACGAGGATCGAGCGGGCTGGGAACGATCTTGTCTACAGCCAGCTCGTCACCGACCACCGAGAGGATTGCCTCGGCGGCGGCGAGCTTCATGCCTTCCGTGATGCGGCGTGCGCCGGCGTCGAGTGCGCCGCGGAACACGCCCGGGAAGGCGAGAACATTGTTGATCTGGTTCGGGAAGTCGCTGCGGCCCGTCGCGACGATCGCGGCGTGCTTGTGCGCAATGTCCGGGTGGATTTCCGGATCCGGGTTCGAGAGGGCGAACACGATCGCGTTGTCTGCCATCGTGGCGATGATCTCTTCCGGCACGGTTCCGGCGGACACACCGAGGAACACGTCTGCACCGTCGAGGGCTTCGATGAGCCCGCCTTCACGGCCGGCCGGGTTCGTGCGAGCCGCGAGGTCCGTCTTCACGTCGTTGAGTCCGTCCCGACCCGCAGACACGATGCCCTTGGAGTCGAGGACGGTCACGTCGGGGATCCCGGCCGCGAGCAGGATGTTCGCGCAGGCAACACCGGCCGCACCGGCACCCGAGATGACGACGCGGAGCGACGTGATGTCACGTCCCTGCACCTTCACGGCACCCTTGAGTGCGGCGAGGACGACAATCGCGGTTCCGTGCTGGTCGTCGTGCATGACCGGGCAGTCGAGGGCTTCCTTGACGCGCTCTTCGATCTCGAAGCAACGAGGAGCGGAGATGTCCTCGAGGTTGACGGCACCGAAGCTCGGGCGCAGCCGGATGAGGGTCTCGACGATCTCGTCGGGATCCTTCGTGTCGAGAACCAGGGGAATCGAGTTCAGACCCGCGAACGACTTGAACAGCGCCGACTTGCCCTCCATGACGGGCAGCGAAGCGCGGGGACCGATGTCACCGAGGCCGAGCACGGCGGAACCGTCGCTCACCACGACCACCAGGCGGTTCGTCCATGTGTAGCGGTCGGCGAGTGTCTCGTCTGCCGCGATCGCGCGGCTGACCTGCGCTACACCAGGCGTGTAGGCGATCGAGAGTGCGCGCTGCGAATCGAGCGGCGCGGTGGTTTCGACGGAAAGCTTGCCGTCTACGTGACCGGCGAAGATTTCCTCGTCGGTCAGTTTCTGGGGTGTGGTGGCTTCAGACACGAGAGACACAATGACACTCCTGCTAGATCCCGGCACATTCGGGTCCGGGTTACTGAGAAGTAACCGCACTGATCGACGCTGGCCAGGCGGTTAATTCACGTACAACTACTGAGAAGCTTCCGGTGCGCGCGGGTCACGATCGCCGCAATACAACTTTCGAAGCGTGATGGCGCTGGGCCTGTAAGCCCTGGCGGTGCCAGCCATCCAACTCCCCGTCGAAGGGCGGTGGCGCCAACTTCGGAGTACGTCGAGTGTGCCACTGAAACGTGTGCACAATCAAATTGAGCCGACCGCGAAATGTCTCACCCTTTTCGGCCTCTACCTGTGAGTATCCGGTTACCCGGCGGTAGCATCCTCAGCCCCACCACTGAGTCCACAGCAGGACGCCCGCGACCGCCATAACCACGCACGCTCCGAGAGCGGCGCCGGCGCCAGAGCGCCGGTCAGCCCACAGCTGTGTCGCCAGGGCGATAACCGAGGCACCGATGTGCATCACGATGGACGTCTGCCCTGGACCGGGAAAGTCACGATTGTCGCCGATATACGCAGCGCCCACCACGACCAGCGTCAGGACAACTGTCCCCGCCGCCACGGAGCCGCTGAGGCCGAGCAGCCACCGCAACGGAAGCGAGCGATGTTCGCGTCGACCTTCGTCGTAGTCACGGAGCGTCATGAATCCTCCCTGGAAAACACGGGAACACCGGATGCCTTCGCGATCAACGCCTCGAACTGGGCCGGATCGGTAGTGAAGGCGCCCAGGGCAATCGGCTTGTTGATGCCGTGGTAGTCGGACGAGCCGGTGATCGCCAGCCCCAACTCGTCGGCCAGTATCCGCAGGACGGCAGCATCTTCGGCACTGTGGTCCGGATGATCGACTTCGAGCCCACCGAGACCGAGCGGGACCAACTCTCGCACATGATCGAGATCCAGAAGCCTACCGCGCGTCCGGGCCCGAGCGTGGGCGACGACCGCCACGCCACCGGCTTCGGTGACCAGCCGAACCGCATCCTCGAGGGGCGTGTCCTTCTTGGGAACGTAATACGGGCTGCCCGTGCGCAGCGGACCCCGGAAAGCCTCCGCCACCGATTCCACGATGCCCGCCTCGATCAACGCCCGGGCCAGGTGCGGGCGTCCCAACGACGGACCGGCGGCGGCCGTCAACACGTCCACATCGATCGGCAAACCGTCTGCAGCCATCAGTTCTGCCATCGCCCTGATACGGGTTTCGCGTTCACGGCGCAGACGACGGCGCTCTTCCGCGAACCCGGGATGCTCCGGGTCGAACAGATACGCGAGCAGATGCACGGGGACCGGACGGCCGTCCTGACCTCGCCCCTCGCACGACATCTCCATGCCACGCACGAGCTGCAGCCCCTCGGGTAGGGCTTTGACGGCAGGCTCCCACCCCGCGGTGGTGTCGTGGTCGGTGATCGCCACGACATCGAGACCTGCCTCGCCGGCAGCCCGCACGAGTTGCTCGGGCGAATCCGTACCGTCGGAAACCGAGGAGTGGGTGTGAAGATCGATGCGCACCGCACAAGTCTGTCAGGTGCCCGGTGCGGGTCGGCAAACTCACGTAGCATTTTTCCGAGTTCGCAGGTCGGGGGGAGATCGGAGCACGACATCCATGCCCGCATCTCCTGCCGCCGAGGCAGTCGTCGACTGCGCCGTGTACGTGGACGGTCGCCGCCTCGCCGGGAAGTACACCCACGAAGCCGCAGTCGCCGAGGTCCGTGAACGGGGAGAGGGATTCGTGTGGCTCGGGCTGCTGGCACCTGACGAAGAGCAGATGGCTGGTGTCGCGACCACCTTCGGTCTCCACGAACTGGCGGTCGAGGACGCGGTGCAAGCTCACCAGCGCCCCAAACTCGAACGCTACGACGACCTGCTGTTTCTGGTTCTACGCACCGTTGTCTATATCCCGCGCGATTCGAGGGTCGCCATCAACGACGTCGTCGAGACCGGCGAGATCATGGTGTTCGTCGGAGATGATTTCGTGGTGACCGTCAGGCACGGCGATCACACCGGGCTTTCCACGGTGCGTGCCGACCTCGAGAACAACCCCGAACGGCTGGCTCTCGGCCCAAGCGCGGTGGTGCACGCCATCGCCGACCACGTCGTCGACTCGTATCTCGACGTCACCGCCTCGATCGAGGATGACGTCGACAGCATGGAAGAAGCGGTGTTCAGACCCCGCACGAAGGTCTCGATCGAGCACATCTATCTCCTCAAACGCGAGATAATCGAGCTACGAAAATCAGTGAACCCGCTATCCAATCCGCTGCTGCGCCTGGCCCGGCGGTCGGCGAGCCCGATACCGAAGGAAATCCGACGATTTTTCGGCGATGTCCTCGATCACCACACGATCGTCGCCGAGCGCATCGCACAGTACGACGAACTGCTCGGCTCACTCGTCGACGCAGCGCTGGCCAAGGTGTCCGTGCAGCAGAACACCGACATGCGCAAGATCTCCGCCTGGGTCGCCCTCGCCGCCGTACCCACCATGGTCGCGGGCATCTACGGCATGAACTTCGGCAACATGCCCGCAGTGGATTGGGAGTACGGCTATCACGTAGTGCTGGGTCTGATCGCCGTCGTCATCATCGGGCTGGTCATCACGTTCAAGCGCAACCACTGGCTCTGACGGCGCCCCGACTTACAGGCTGGCGGCCGAGCGCGCGGGATCCTGTACGTCGATACCCGCCTCGCTCCAGGCCTCACGCAGCGCGTCGGCACCACGCAGCCGCACCCAGGCGGCCTCCGTGCCGGTCAGCGGAACCACGGACAGGAACTTCACCGGTTCGGCCGGTTCGGGCACCTCGAGATCGGGGATGTCGCTCTCACCGAGCAGAACGGCCGTGAACGGCACACCTGTCCACAACGGTTCACCGAGGTCGATGAGCGCGTCCGGTACCAGGACGACCCCCTCGACAGACGGTGATGCGGCCAGGATCGCGAGTGTTCGCTGGATTCCCGAGGCCACGCCCGCCTCACCACGCAGCGTCAGGACCAGTTCCGCGCGCGGACCACGATTCGGGTCTGCCACCAGTTCCCCCGGATCACCCATCGGATGCCGCGAACAGCCCAGCGATGCGTAGTGGACCAGTCCTTCGTCGTCCGGCGGGAACAGCAGGACGTCGAGCGGTTCGACGCCCAGGAAGGTCACCGAGGCCGACACGGGTTCGGCCCCATCGAACCGAGAGATCAGATGGGCACGGACGGCGTTGACGACGCTTTCGGACACACTCACATCAAACCACCGTGCTCATCGGTGAAACGAACCTCCCTCGTCTCGGCGTCCGGGTGAGCGAACTTCAGGAGCCGCCGCCCCTCCGCCGCGACGGAGGTT
The DNA here is from genome assembly GCA_012514505.1 of Rhodococcus sp. (in: high G+C Gram-positive bacteria). Lineage (GTDB taxonomy): Bacteria > Actinomycetota > Actinomycetes > Mycobacteriales > Mycobacteriaceae > Rhodococcus_F. The sequence continues at coordinate 9,096 of JAAZAD010000533.1, forward strand.
CTGTTCGTTTTCGCAATCTTCCGCAGCGGCTCCACCTCCAGAATCGCCGCCGTCCCCCTCCTGGAGACATTCGCCGACGCGACCACCCGGCCACCCACGACAACCGCCGACTTCACAATTCCGTTGACGGTGAAGATTCGCGCCTTCACGTCGGCGTCCATGATTCGCGAACGATCGGCATGAGAGAGCAGCATGTTGTCGAACGGCGCGAGAATCCGCACCGGGGTGGAGGCGTCGGCATCCGGTCTCGGAGCGTCGGGAAGATCGAAAAGTTCGGCTCCCTGTTCACCTGTGAACACACGCAGCCGCGGCCGTAGACGTTCCATCACCTCACCCAGTCCGGTCAATCCCGACCAAGCCTGGACGTCCTTCGTGCTCACAGGTCCGAAGGCGGCCAGATAACGGAGAACCACGCCGTCGATGTCCGGAGCGGGATCAAGCGGTTCACCCACCCAGTCGTCCAGTGGCGTCAATGCGGGCGGCCCCGATTTGCCCCACACTCCCCTCGGCGGCACCTGCACCATCGGCACCAGACCACGCACCCCGTGTGCGAGGGCAGCGCCGTCCCGGCCCGGGAACCTGGCTTCGAGAAGTGGGCGCATCTCCAGTTGTGTGAGCGGTCCATCGGCAACGACGGCACGCCCCGCTTCCCCGAGTGCGCCGACGTCGACACCTTTCAGGTGGACACGGTGTTGCGTGTTGGTGTGGAGGTCGTTGTCGAGGATGCGTTGAGTCAACGGCCGGAACTTCAGTGCGTCACGAGCCGACAACAAGAACACCGTTCCGCGCATCGCCACGATCCGAACTGCGCTGCGGTCCTCGAGAAGGCCGGCCAAGACCGAGGGATCGAAGTGCTTCATGCGCGCCCACAACGCGTAGTACGGCGGGTCCGGTGCCTGCGCCTGCAGCCCGCACAGGTGCTCGATCATGTCCATTACTGGCACCTCGGATCGCGTGAGCAACGACTGCCGCGCCAACGTTGCCCGCCCGAGAGACCGGTTCGACATCCGTTCTGCTGTCACGGTTCTCGCGTCCCGCCGCTCGATCTCATCTGTCCATCCAACACCCCGCCGCGCAGCCCGTCTCGGTTATGGCGCCGGGGTGATCGTGATCGCGACGTTCTCCGCCGATTGCGGCTGCCGAAGTGTGAGCAGCCTAGTCGACTGGTCCCACGCCAGCACCTCGCCGCCGTCGACCCGCACTCCGCCGGGGAAACCGCGCCAGGGCAGGTAGATCTCGGTAGGCGCGGACACGGTCGGATCGGGGCGGTACGTCAACTCGAGCCGATCGACAGTGGACGACCAGGAGATCGGGGTTCCCGCAACTGCCCGGGGATACGGCTTGTCGAGGGCGGCCACCAGGTTGCGCGCCGATCCGTCCTCCTCGTACGGACCCCAGTCGCCGTCGTCGCGTGACCAGTACGCGACCCCGGCGCCCATCTCTGCGGCCGTCTCATAGATCTTCTCCACGTAGTCGATCGCACCGGGCAGTGTGGTGTCGAGGCCGAACTCTCCCAGAATGATCGGGACGTCGCCGAGCGACGCCGCGGTACGCAGGGTGTTGTCGCGCCACGAAGCGATAGTCGCGTCGACCAAGTCTCGGGAGATGCCCTCGTAGCCACCTCCCAGGTCCATCGGCAACGGGTAGATGTGCGGGCAATAGGCGATCCGCTGCTCGCCGTCACGGTTGTCGGTGATCTTTCCGAGACCGCTCGGAGACCCCCAGTTGTTCCCCATCGCTTGCGGCGCGACACAGATCCAGTTGTCCTCGTCGACCGTCCTGATCGCGTCGGTGGTCCTCTGGTAAAGCGCCGTCAACGGACCGGACTCGAAGACCGGCCCTTGCAGGGTGCCGCCATAGGGTTCGTTCATCAAGTCGTACGCAACGACAGCCGGATGATCGGCGAACCGTTGCGCGACCGCCCGCCATGCGTTCGCGTAGTGCTCGGCGAGTTCGGGGTGGTTGCCTGTGGTGTTCCAGAAGTTGTCGAAGGCCCTGATGACGCCCGGGTCGAGGTAGTACATCTCCCACATGTCGTGTGAACCGACCGGCAGGCCATCCATATGGGTGGCCCATGCCGGAGCCCCGTTCCCACCCGTGTCGCGGCCCGGGGCGATCGCGGCGGACCAAAGATCCTGATGCATGTCCAGCATCACGTGATAGCCACGCTCCGCGTACCAGTCGAGGCGTTCGGCGAGCAGGTCCAGGTAAACCTCGCTGTATACGCCCGGTTGCGGTTCGATCGAGCGCCAGGAGATCAGGAAGCGGACGAAATTGGTGCCCATGTCCTGATGCTCGCGCCCCAGGTCCGCCTCCGTGAACTCGGGCATGCCGTCCAGGGTCTTCTTCGCGCTGTTCTCGGTGTTGAAACCGCGGAGGACAAGCGCTCGTCCCTGCTCATCGGTGATGTATGCCTCGGAAGGCGCTGGATCGGCCCGCACGAAAGAACCCACACCGCCGGTCAGAACGATCGCACCGGCCACCACAAGAGACGCCACTCGCATTCGCCGCACGCGCCCACCCTCGACTTTCTTCGGCATTCTGGACACTTGACCAACTTGCGTGGCTAATATTGCGACATGCCTGAGCCGAGCGCTGACGATTCGACGAACACGCAGGTCAAAGCCGCTTCCCCGGCGCCCTGGTTGGCCGTCGCGACCCTCACCGCAATATCGGCGGCGTTCGGGGCCTGGTCCCTCGCCGGCACAATCTTGACCGAGCTACCGGAACTGAACGTCCCCAGCGCGATCGGGCTACCTCTCGGACTTCCCGCTCTACGGCCATCCCCGCTCGGCGAGACGACCACTACCGGATGGCTCGTAGAAAGCGCCGCAGCATTGGTGATGATCACAGTCGCCTGGACGAGGCTGACGAACTCCGCACGCCGACATCCCAGCGGCGGCCCGGGCCGCGCATTCTGGGCAGGGCTTGGCGCCACGGTGGTCGGCGCCCTCGCCGGAAACCTCGTGACCGTGGTGTACATGAGTTTCGTCGTGCACTCAGGACCAGCCGCCTACGTCACCTCACTCATCGGGGGCGCGCTCGTGTCGCTGATCTGGGGCGTCGTCGTCGGGGTCGTTGTCGGCACGGCGCATGCGATCGCACGACGGAATTCGATGCGCACCACCGGCGAGGCATCAGGGAACAGCGTTCCAGCACAGGAAGAATCGATGCCGACGAGCGAGCGTCACCGAGTTACCGCACATTCGGTGCCGTGACCGGGTACTGAATCAGATTGCCAGCCGGGCCAACATGTCGCGGGCCTTCTCCGCCGTTTTCGGTTGACACAACACGTCGTACCGGCCTGCAACCAACTGCATGGTCGACGCGAAGTCGCGGGTGCCCCGAGTGGCCGCATAGGGAATTGTCGTGGAGATCAAACCGAAGATGACACCGCCCACGATGCCGACGATGAGGGGCGCCAGGAAACCGCCCGTCACGATTCCGAGCAGCAGACCGAAGAACACACCCAGCCAGGCACCCGAAACAATGCCCCCACCAATGACTTTGGCCCAGCTGAGGCGCCCGAGCACCCGCTCGACCTGCATCAGATCGACACCCACGATCGTCACGTCTTCGACCGAGAACTCCTGATCCGACAAGTAGTCGACTGCGCGTTGCGCCTCGGCGTAGGTGGGGTACGAACCGATCGGCCACCCGGTCGGCGGGGTGGGGAGTTCCCCACGCCGCGAGCCGGCCGATCGCGGGGCGAGTGGATTCGTCATCGGTTCGGGTTCTCCTCGAGCAGTTCGGACATATCCACCCTCCATTGTGCCTGTTGGGTTCGAATCGTGCTGCTCAGCTGTCCGTGAACCCGCTCGTCGGCATCATCCCTGCCGCTCGGCCCTTCGCCGAGATCACCAACGCCATCTTGCGGCTCGCCTCGTCGATCATCTCGTCGCCGAGCATCACCGCACCCCGTCCGCCGCCTCTTTCGGAGGTGTGGAACTCGTACGCCTCCAGGATCAACTCCGCCCGGTCGAAATCGCTCTGCCGCGGGCTGAACACCTCGTTGGCCGCATCGATCTGTGTGGGATGCAGTACCCACTTGCCGTCGAATCCCAGCGCGGCAGTGCGCGCCGCCGACCGACGGAACGCATCGACGTCCCGGATCTGCAGGTACGGCCCGTCGATCGCCTGCACTCCGTGGGCCCTGGCCGCAATCAGGATCGTCATCAAGATGTGGTGGTACGCATCACCTCTGTCGTAACCGTCCGGCTGCTCCCCCACCACCAGCGTGCGCATATTGATGCCCGCCATGAAATCGGCCGGCCCGAACACGAGCGTTTCGACGCGCGGA
>JAAZAD010000534.1 GCA_012514505.1 Rhodococcus sp. (in: high G+C Gram-positive bacteria)
CACCATCAACGACGTCGTCCTCGCGATGTCCTCCGGGGCACTCCGCTCGTACCTCACGAACTTCTCGGCGCTCCCCGAAGAATCCCTCGTCGCCATGGTGCCGATATCACTCCACGACCGCTTCGAGTCGGGTGGCGACAACGCGGTGGGAACCCTGATGTGCCACCTGGGCACCAACCTGCCCGATCCGATCGACCGACTGGGCACGATCCGTGACTGCATGCGCCAGGGCAAGGATTCGCTGCGGTCGATGACGCCGATGCAGGTCCTCGCGATGAGCGCCCTCGGTGCGGCGCCCGCCGGCGCGGCCATGTACTTCGGTCGTAACCCGCTTCCACGACCCCCGTTCAATGTCGTCATCTCCAATGTGGCAGGTCCGGGCGCACCGCTGTTCTGGAACGGTGCCCGCCTCGACGCGATGCATCCCCTGTCCGTGCCGATCCACGGCCAGGCGCTGAACATCACGTGCACGAGCAACGACGACATGGTGTCGTTCGGCGTCACCGCCTGCCGTAGGTCGGTGCCGGATGCCGAGTCCTTCCCAGCGCGGTTGAGCACCGAGCTCGCGGCACTCGAGAACGCTTTCGGTATCTGACGCGTCGCAACACGCACTCCAATCTGCGTGATGTTCGACACATTCCGTACGCGACGCTTCGCTACCTGGGTGGGCATGCCCCTCTCCGCCATCTCGAACACCACTGGTAGATGACCCATCGCAAAAGGCAGCTAACTTGCAGCTAGTTGAAGTGCCAAACGAGCTCCCCCGCAGAGCAATTCGCACCCTGGCGCACACCCTCTCGACGTGCGAGATTGCGATTGTCATGTCGTACGTCACACACGCAAAGGGGTAGCAACCATGTCCGACACCGCACTCGACAAGTCGCTTCGCGAGGCCATCGACCTCACCAACGAGAAGTTCCTCGCCGTCAAGAACTTCTTCCTCGCGCTCCTGGGCCTCGAGAAGGCAACGACCAAGGCCTGACTGCCACTTCATGCCCGAGAAGTCCCTGGCCACGGCCGGGGACTTCTTGCGCTTCAAGCGGAATGCAACAAGACCTCGACGAATAACTACTCGCAAGTAGCAATAAATTCTACCGACGAGTAACCGTTGAACGGTACCGGCGTCCACATATACTTTCGTGAATCCGTTTGTGTAAGTACACAATTGAACGGACCTTTATTGTCACGTGATCAACGTGACAATGCCGAAAAAATGCTGCATCCTTGCATGGAACGACGGTTCCCGAGGAGCCGAACATCGGGGGTGGGAAGTCGATCTCCGATCCGGTGCAGACCTACGTCGGTAACTTTCCTCGGAGCCCACGCGACATACGTCGCGGTGCAGTGCACGCGCCCGCTGGGGCAATGTGCGCGACGCATTTTGATCAACTACCTGGTTGTGGTCGGGAGTACGCCCGTGTGTACGCCTGACCAGCAGAATTAACGAGAACGGTGGCAGTGGATGTTCAAGCGGATTGCAGTGGTCAATCGTGGTGAGTCGGCGGTACGACTCATCCGTGCGGTACGCGAGCTCAACGCGGAGCACGATCACGACATCACGACAATCGCGCTGCACACGGAGGCGGAACGTCGCGCCATGTTCGTCCGTCAGGCCGACGACACCGTCTGCCTGCGCGAGACCGCCGGAAACCCGTACATCGATCATGCCGAGCTGAAGCGGGCACTGATCGAGTCGCGGGCCGACGCCGTGTGGGTGGGATGGGGCTTCGTCGCCGAGGATCCGGCATTCGCCGAACTGGTGGCCGACCTCGGCATCACGTTCATCGGCCCGTCCGCAGACGCGATGCGCCTGCTCGGCGACAAGGTCGAGGCGAAGCTCCTCGCCGAGAAGGTGTCGGTTCCTGTTGCTCCGTGGAGTGGCGGCCCGGTCGAGACCCGCGCAGATGCGCGCCGTCATGCTCATGCCATCGGGTATCCGCTGATCATCAAGGCCCGGAGCGGCGGCGGCGGCCGCGGCATCCGCAAGGTGTGGGTAGAGGACGAACTCGAACTGGCCCTCGAGCGCACCCAAGGTGAGGCTCTGCGTTCGTTCGGCGATCCCGTCGTGTTTCTCGAACGCCTGGTCACCGATGCCCGGCACGTAGAGGTCCAGGTCATCGCGGACGCGCACGGCAACGTCTGGGCTCCCGGTGTGCGGGACTGCTCGATCCAGCGCAAGAACCAGAAGGTCATCGAGGAATCCAGCTCACCCCTGCTCGACAAGGAGCAGTCGGATCACCTGCGTTCGGTCTCTGCGGACCTGGTGCGAGCGGCCGGCTACTGCGGTGCCGCCACCGTCGAGTACCTGTACCAGCCCGAGCAGAAGATCTTCACGTTCCTCGAGGTCAACACCCGCCTGCAGGTCGAGCACCCGATCACCGAGGCCACCACTGGCCTCGATCTGGTGAAGCTGCAGATTCAGGTGGCCGGCGGCGACCCGTTGGTGGGTGAGTGCCCACCGGAGTTCGGGCATGCCGTCGAGGCTCGTCTGAACGCCGAAGACGCCGACAACGGGTTCGCACCTGCCCCTGGCACGGTGCAGCTCCTCAAGTTCCCGCTCGGTTCCGGTATCCGCGTCGACACCGGCATCGCCTCGGGCGATGTCATCCCGCCGGACTACGACTCGATGGTCGCCAAGATCATCGCCTGGGGCCGCGACCGCGCCGAAGCCCTCGCCCGTCTGCGTAATGCGCTGCGCGAGACCACCGTGGTCCTCGACGGCGGCACCACCACCAAATCGTTCCTCCTCGATCTGCTCGATCGCGACGAGGTGATCAGCGCCAGCGCCGACACCGGATGGCTCGACCGTTCCGGTGCCGGGGAGCCGACCGAGCCGAGCAAGGTCGCCGACGTCGCGCTCGTCACGGCTGCCATCGCGGTGTACGACTCGGAGGAAACCCTCGAGCGCACCTCGTTCCTGGCCTCTGCCCGCGGTGGACGCCCCCGCGCCAGCCACGCCATCGGACGGGACGTGGAGCTCACCTACCAGGGCCAGGCGTACAAACTTCGGGTCGGACAGATCGGTCCGCACCACTACCTCGTCGACGGCGACTGCGGCCCGGTCGAAGCCGAAATCGACAAGCTCGGCGAGTTCGAGGCGCGCCTGACCATCGGCGGACGTCGCCATCAGATCGTCACCGTCGCCGGGCCGACCGGGTATCTCGTCGAGGTCGACGGCATCAGTCATCAGATCAGCCAGGACGAGGCCGGCGTGGTCCGCGCCTCGGCCCCGGCCGTCGTGGTCGCCGTGCCCGTCGCCGTCGGTGACGAGGTCGAGGCGGGTGCCACCCTGGTGGTGCTCGAGTCGATGAAGATGGAAACCGCGATCCGCGCCCCCTACGCCGGCACCGTCCGCGAGATCCTCGGCACCGTCAACGCCCAGGTGGACGCCGGCGCACCGCTGGTCCGGGTCGATCAGATCGCCGAGGACACCACCACCTCGCACATTCCTCGGGTGGAGTTCGACCTGCCCGCACCCGTGGCCGGAACCGATCTCCACGACGACGCGCAGTCGCGGCTGCGGTCGCTCGGCGCGATGATGACCGGCTACGACGTGAGCGCGAACCGTGCCCACGCCCTGCTCGACGAGTACGACGTGTTGTGTGAGCAGCTGCCCGCCAACGACTGCCGTCTCGTGCAGGCCGAACTGGCGCTGCTCACCACGTTCGCCGACGTGTGCGAGCTGTCGCGCAATCGGCCGGCGCCGGGCGAGGAGCGCACTCAGGACAGCGTTCACAGCCCGCGCGAGCACTTCCACTCCTACCTGCATTCCCTCGACGCCGAGCGTGAAGGACTGCCGGAAACATTCCGCACCAAGCTTTCTCAGGCCCTCACGCACTACGACGTCACCGATCTCGAGCGCACTCCCGAGGTGGAGGAAGCGGTATACCGGGTGTTCCTCGCGCAGCAGCGCATGGACAACCAGATCCCCGTCGTCGCCGCCCTGCTCGAACGTTGGCTCACCAAGAGCACTGCCCCGGAGGGCTCACACGAGCTATCGGAAGTTCTGGACCGGTTGATCCTGGCCACACAGGTCCGCTACCCCGTGATCGGCGACGTCGCCCGCAACCTTCGCTACCGATTCTTCGACGAGCCCCACATTCAGAGCGCTCGCGAGGAGGTTTACGACCGCGTCCGCGGCAGCCTGGCCTACCTGGCCGAGCAGCCAGACGCAGCCGACTACGCGGATCGGGTCGAATCCTTGGCCGCCATCCCAGAACCGCTGAACGGCATTCTTGCGCAACGTATTGCCTCGCGCGACGGCGACATGTGCGCACTCCTCGAAGCAACCACCCGCCGCTACTACAACATTCGCGATCTCCTCGACGTCAAGACGTTCGAGCAGGATGGTCACCCGTATGTCACAGGAAATTTCGACCTCCGTGGTGAGCAGCTTCATCTCGTGTCGACCATCTCGGACTTCGATTCGCTCGAGTCCACGCTGCAAGCAATCGCTGATCTCACTCCCGATACCGCAGCACCGCTGACGTTGGTCGCCGACGTGTACATCTCCTGGACGGATGCACCAGAAGACGCCGAAGAGATGTCCGGCGCACTGCTCGCCAAGCTCGAGGCCGCGCCCACCATTCCTTCGCGTCGCCGGTTCACGGTGACCGTGCTCGATGCCACCAACGCCAGTGAGCGCCAGTTCACCTTCCGCCCAGCAGAATCGGGTCTCGAAGAGGATCTGACCATTCGCGACATGCATCCGCTCACCGGCCAGCGCCTCGATCTGTGGCGATTCAAGAACTTCACCGGAACCAGGCTCCCGGCCGCATCGGACACGTACCTCTACCGTCTAGTCGGCAACGAACATCCGGACGACGAACGACTGATCGCCCTCGCCGAGATTCGGGACCTCACCCCGCAATACGACGAATCCGGTGACATCGTGGCAATGCCCGTCATCGAGCGGACCCTGGCGTCGTGCCTCGACGGTATTCGCCGCGAGCAGGCCCGCCGCGGCAACCAGCGCCGTCTCGACGCGAACCGTGTCGTGCTGTACGCGTGGCCGGTTCTCGACATTCCCGCCGACCGCATCTCCGTGGTTGCCAACAATGTCGCACGCCTCACCGTGGGTGCAGGGCTCGAACAGATTATGATCATGGGCCGGATTCGTGAAACACCAGGGGCGGAGCCGCGCGAGGTCGCCATGCGCTTCACGTACCGCTCCGGCGCGGGCGTGGTCATCGACATCACCGATCCGCCCACCGAACCGCTGCAGCCGCTGGACGAATACACGCAGAAGGTGAAGCGTTCACGAGCGCGGGGAACGGTCTACCCGTACGAGCTGATTCCTCAGCTCGAGGGTCGCGGCGGCAAGTTCGAAGAGTACGACTTCGACGCACTGGGGACTTTGGTCCCTGTCGAACGTCCGTATGGAAAGAACAAGGCGGGAATCGTCGTCGGGGTGGTCACCACTCCAACCAAGCGATACCCGGAGGGCATGACCCGCGTCGCGCTGTTCGGTGATCCCACGAAGGCACTGGGCACGGTCGCGGAAGCCGAGTGCTCCCGCGTCGTCGCCGCCATCGACATGGCCGAGAAGATCGGTGCACCCGTCGAATGGTTCACGCTCTCTTCGGGTGCCACCATCTCGATGGACAGCGGCACCGAGAACATGGACTGGGTGTCACGGGCGCTACGCCGAATCGTCACGTTCACGCAGAACGGCGGCGAGATCAACGTGATCGTCGCAGGTATAAACGTCGGCGCGCAGCCGTACTGGAACGCCGAGGCGACCATGCTCACGCACACCAAGGGCATTCTCGTGATGACCCCGGACAGCGCGATGGTGCTCACCGGCAAGCAGTCTCTCGACTACTCCGGTGGTGTCTCGGCGGAGGACAACTTCGGTATCGGCGGCTACGACCGTGTGATGGGTCCGAACGGCCAGGCGCAGTACTGGGCCCCGAACCTCGCCGCAGCATGCGAGGTTCTGTTCGCCCACTACGAGCACGCCTACCTGGCACCGGGCGAGCGTTTCCCCCGCAAGGCGGACACCACCGACCCGGTCGAGCGCGACGTCCGCAGCTACCCGCACGTGCACCCGTCGAGTGACTTCACCACCGTTGGCGAGATCTTCTCGCCGGAAAACAACCCGGAACGCAAGAAGCCGTTCGACATTCGCACCGTGATGCGTTCGGTGGTCGACCAAGACCAGTCGGTGCTCGAGCGGTGGGCGGACATGGCCGGCGCGGACACCTCCGTGGTGTTCGACGCACACTTGGACGGCAACCCGGTCAGCGTGATCGGCATCGAATCCCGGGCCATCCCCCGTAAGGGCCGGTTCCCCGCGGACGGTCCGGACCAGTGGACGTCGGGCACTCTGTTCCCGCACTCGTCGAAGAAGACGGCTCGGGCCATCAACGCGGCCAGCGGAAACCGACCCGTCGTGGTGCTGGCCAACCTGTCCGGCTTCGACGGCTCACCGGAGTCGTTGCGGAACATCCAGCTCGAGTACGGCGCCGAAATCGGTAGGGCCATCGTCAACTTCGACGGTCCGATCGTGTTCTGCGTGGTGTCCCGGTACCACGGAGGCGCGTTCGTGGTGTTCTCCGGAGCGCTCAACGACAACATGGAAGTGCTTGCCGTGGAAGGTTCTTTCGCCTCTGTGCTCGGTGGCGCTCCCGCTGCGGCGGTCGTGTTCACCCGCGAGGTGAACGCACGCACCAAGGCAGACCCGGCCGTCAAGGAGCTCGAAGCGGCACTCGCCGCCGCCACCGACGAATCCGAGCAAGCGCGGATCGGCGTCGAACTGCAGGAGCAGAAGGTGACGGCCCGCAACAACAAGCTCGGTGAGGTGGCCAAGGAGTTCGAGGCCATTCACAACATCGAGCGTGCTCGCGAGGTCGGGTCGGTGCACCACATCGTTCCCGCCGCAGAACTGCGACCCAGCATCGCCGCCGCAGTGGCCCGCGGTATGGCTCGCACCCTCGAAGCGAACTGAGTCAGAAGGAGTCGAAGAAGGCGGCCACGTCGTTCGGGCGGTAATGATCGTCCGACACGTGGTCGCCGGACACCTTCACGAGCCGAACTCGGGCTCCCGCTTCTCGGGCGGCGGCGACCCACGGCCCCGTCACGGCAGCGATGTTCGCTATGTGGTCATCAGGTGAGGCGTAAACCAGAGCATGCATACCCGCGTACACAGCGGGATCGTGTCGAATCGCATCCCACCCAGTGGTTTTCGCTGCCAGGTCCGCCCCCGTGGGATGCACCCCGAACGCACTGATCAACGAATCGCGGCCACCCTCGTCGTCCCGCTCCCACACCGCCTGCATCGACAACGACGGCGCGATGAACACAACGGCATCCACAGGCAGCTCCCGTAACCGGACCATGTTGGCCGCGGTCGTCGCGCCCATGGATTCGCCGATCACGAACCGTTTGTCGACGGTCCACTTGGCGGCGATGTCGACGTCGAGGGTTGCGAGGTCGTCCTGCGCGAGGCGGTTTCCCCATTGATCGCCGTGCAAATGCGGACTGGCCACCACATATCCCGCAGCGAGCAGACCGTCACACAATTGGGCACAGTCGTCGATGCCCTCGTGCGTCCCGGTTCGGCCGTGCAGGTAGTAGACCAATTCCACCGACTGGCCAGGGCTTACCGAGTCGGGGACGTACACCAACGCCTCGTCCCCCGACTTCGGCCTCATTACGATCCGTTCGACCACGTCACCAGCCTAGGCGGCTCCGCCGCCTGTGAGTGGTTAACGAGTCCAGGGACTCGCAACTCACTCACAGGGGGGTCAGTCGCGGACGAAGTTCAGGTACGCCTTGGACGGGGTCGGACCGCGCTGGCCTTGGTACTTCGAGCCGGCCGCGGAGCTGCCGTACGGGTTCTCGGCGGCACTCGACAGACGGAGAAGGCAGAGCTGGCCAATCTTCATGCCCGGCCACAGCGTGATCGGCAAGTTCGCGACGTTGGAGAGTTCGAGGGTGATGTGCCCGTTGAAGCCGGGGTCGATGAAGCCTGCGGTCGAGTGAGTCAGCAGGCCGAGACGGCCCAGCGAGGACTTGCCTTCGAGACGGCCCGCCAGGTCGTCGGGCAGCGAGCACACCTCGAGCGTCGACCCGAGAACGAACTCACCGGGGTGCAGAACGAACGGCTCACCCTCCCCTGGTTCCACCAGGCTGGTCAGCTCGTCCTGCTGCTGAGCAGGGTCGATGTGCGTGTACTTGGTGTTGTTGAAGACCCGGAACAGGCTGTCCAGGCGCACGTCGACCGAGGACGGCTGCACCATCGCCGGGTCATACGGTTCGATGCCCAGACGTCCGGAATCGATTTCGGCGCGGAGGTCACGATCGGAGAGCAGCACGGGTAGAGGTTAGCGGGTCGGCGGCGGTAGCGTTCGGACATGGGTCTGCGATGGGAAGCACTGATCGTCAATTCGGTCGACCCGAGCCGGCTCGGGCGCTGGTGGGCGGAGTCGCTCGGCTGGGACGCCAGCGAGGACGAAGAGGGCGATGTTTTTCTCACCCCACCCGACAGCGGCATGCCCGAAGTGCAGTTTCTCGCCGTTCCGGACGGGAAGAAAGCAATCAATCGACTCCATCTCGACTTCCGGCCGGACGATCAGATCATCGAAGTGAGCCGTCTGCTCGAGCTGGGCGCGGTGCACGCCGACGTCGGCCAAGACACGGCGTCATGGGTGGTTCTCGCCGACCCCGAAGGCAACGAATTCTGTGTACTGGAAAGTCGCGCGCCCATGGGCTGATACGCCTACGACGTCTGCTAATGTTGCCGCCGCAGGGTGTTGGGCCTTGCCTACGGGCGCCCAATATCATGCACGCCGATGTAGTTCAATGGTAGAACATCAGCTTCCCAAGCTGAATACGCGGGTTCGATTCCCGTCATCGGCTCCGACCAGAAAGCCGCTCCGAGCAGCACAGGAGCGGCTTTTGTGCTGTCACACGAGTGTTCGAGATCCCGCGAGTTGTCACAGCCCTGTCACTACAGCACCGAGAACGGTCGCCGCGTCCCTCAAAGCGTCGTTCTGCGAGTGCGCGTACACCCGCATCGTGAACGAGGCATCCGAGTGCCCGATCCATGCCGCGATCACCGCGACCGGCACGCCCTGCAGGTGCATCGTCGTCGCCGCTGTGTGCCGTGCATCGTGTAGCCGAATGTGCCGCACACCTGCACTCTTCGCGACGTCTGCCCAGTACCGAGACAACACGGCCGGGTTATACGGGTCGCCGGCCTCATTGCTCACCACGTACTCACCCGAGCCGTAATCGGCGCCGAGCGCGAGCCGCTCCCGTTTCTGCCGAACCCGAGCCGCGTCGAGTGCCGCACGAAGCGGGCCCGTGAGCGGCAACGTGCGTCGGGAGCTGCTCGACTTCGGGTCACCCTCGACCGTGACACCGCCGGCGCTCGTCCGATTGTTCGCGATCGTGAGCGAGCCGGCGCCGAGATCGACGTCGACCCAACGTAGGCCGGCTATCTCGCCTCGTCGTAGGCCGGAGAGCGCCAGGTGCCACGCGTGCCCGTTGCGGTCGGCTGCTGCTGCAGCGAGGAGCCGCTTCACTTCCGTCGGCTCGTACGTGTCCATCGCCTTGTGAACGGCTGGCACCCGATCGACACCGGCGGCGACGTTGCGCGCCACGAATCCCTGTTCGAGAGCGTCGTCGAGTATCTGCGAGATGGTCGCCGTCACCTTGTTGACTGCTGCCGGCGACCACGGCCGACGGGTTCGACCTCGTGCCGTTGTGGTGCCGCCGGCGCGTAAGTCTTTCACGAGATCGTCTATGTGCCGCTTGGTGAGCGACTGCAGGAGTAGGTCGCCGTGCCGCTCTCGTAGTGGTGCGAGATCGTAGGCGAGTTTCGAGAGCGACGTCGGCCGTAGGTTGTGCCGCCCGGCGAGGTAGTCGGCACACGCCCGATCGACCGTGATCGGCGATCGTGCGACGTAGGTGCCCTCGTCGACCTGGCTCGTGATCTTCGCGTGAGCGGCGACCGCCTCGTCGAGTGTCGCGTACCGCTTGCGTGTCTGCCGGCGGCGACCGCTGACAGGATCGGGGCCGGCGTCGAGTGTGACCTCGTACCGCACGGCGCCGCTCGCGAGCGTGACCTTCCGCATGCCGGGTAGGAGACGTTGCCGCTTACTCATCGTCGACCCACATGCCCAGCTCACGCATACGGTGCAGGCTCTTACGTGTTTCACGCCGGAACCTCAGTGCAGCGTCGCGCGCGATCCTCTTCTGGTCCTCGTCGAACCCGTCCAGCGACTCGGCCGCCAATTGCTCTGCCATGCCGCGATTCTTTTCGTACTGCCGCGCGATGGTGATTCTTTCGCGCCCGGCCTGACTCGCCTCGTACTCGGCGGTCGGCACCGGCTGCTCACCTTCCTCGAGGAGTCGGGCCGGCGGGCTCTCACCGGAAAGCCATTGCACCGCAAGGATGCTCCGAACCGACACATCGGGCCATACCTCGACCGGGCGGTCGGGTAGCTCGGGGTACAGGAGTGCCGCCGGTGACACGTTCAACGCGCGAGCGAGCACGAGGAGTTCGGCGACGTCGAGTGTCCGCTTGCGCCCGAGTTCGAGATCCGAGATCACCGCCCTCGACATCGGGTGCCCGAGCTCGGTGGTTCGGTCTGCCAGTTTCGCGACGGAAAGCCTCGGCTGTTGCTCCTCGCGTAGTCGCTTCACTTCACCGGCAACTCGTGCCGCGATGCCTTCGCTCCACTTCGTCATGACACCGAAGAATAGTCCAGTTCTTGCGTAACCACACCGACACATGCAAGACTCGGCCGTACTACGACGAACATAACCGTTCTTGCGTAGCAACTACGACATAAGGGGTAACGAAATGACTGCATCGTTGGCGCGACTTCACTCGATCCCGGCCGTACAGGAGCGGCTCGGCGTAGGCCGAACCGCGATCTTCGGACTCATCAACTCGGGAGCGTTGCGCTCGGTGAAGGTCGGTAAGCGGCGCCTCATCTCCGAGGCCGCGATCTGCGAGTTCATCGACCAGCTCGAGGGCCGAACGGGTGCCGCGTGATGAGTGACCGCCCCGCACAGAAGAACGCCCTCGACGCGGCGGCAACCGCAGTCGAGGGCACGAACCGAACCACACAACAGAGGAACCGATTCATGAACACCGTACCGAACTACACAGCGCACACCGCGACACTCTCGACCGTCACCAGCGGGAACCTCACGGCCGAGCTGACAGTCGCCGACAAACTCGACGAGAACGGCAACATCGTCGCACTCGAACGCGACGTCGTGATCTGGAACGGGAAGCACGCCCTCGAGATCGACGTCGACGAGCTCCACACCCTCATCGTCATGCTCGGCACGATCGACCGGCACGCCACGACACCGACCGTCCTACGCCGCGATACCGCACGGGTCGCCGCCGACGCCGAAGCACGCGAGGCCCTGCAGTGAGCACCCTCGAAGCCGTCCTCGTCGTCGTCCTACTCGCCGAAAACGTCGGGCTCCTCATCGCCGGCTACACCCAATTCGACGAGACAGGAGAACGCTGAACCATGACCGGCCGGCCGCTGAAGTTCGAGTGGATGGAGGCGCTTCGGGGTGCAGATCTGTCGCACGCCGAGTACCGCGTGCTCCTGAACTTGAGCACGTACGCGAACAGCGACCTCACGAACGCTTACCCGAGTCGGGCAACCCTGTGCGCGGACTCCGGTGTCTCGGGGCCGACCGCGAAGAAGGCACTACGGCGGCTCGTCGAGAAGGGCTGGCTCGTCCTCACCGAGCAAGGCGGAAACCAGCATTGGAAAGGCAAGGCGAACGTCTATTCGCTGTCTATCCCCAAGGGGGTAACTCAGTTACCCCCTTCAGGGGTCGAAGGGGGTAACTCATTTTCGGAAGGGGGTAAATCGACACCCCCTGAAGGGGGTAACTCAGTTACCCCCCACCAGAAAGAACTACCAGGGGATAACACCAGTGGATCAGAAGAGGGTGTGTCTTACGTAAGTGACGCGGGCGCGAGCGCGAGACCGCTCACCGACGACCCACAAGAACCCGAACCCGACTCATCCGCACCGGAACCCGAACCGCTCGGACCCGACCCAGCACTGAACCCGCTCCCGTGGATCGACGACAAACTCCCCGGCGGATTCCGGCTCGGCGAACGAGACACCGCGAAGGCGCTACTCGCCGAAGGCAAGCACTACGGCGACGTCCTCTACGCGATCCTCGGCGCCCGCAACTCACGCAAACGCCCAACCAGCAAGCGATACAAGCGCCCCGAGGAGGGCATCGCATGACACGACACGACCGCACCGGCGAACCCAGCGACGAACCCACACCCCGGCCGCACGATCCCGACTGCCGGGCCGGGTGGCTCGGCCAAGACCTCGACGGCCGACCAATCCCGTGCCTGCAGTGCCGGCCGCACCTGGCACGCACAGCACACGTCAACGACCACGGCGCCAACCGATGAGCACCCGCAAGCGTCATTGCAAGACACCGGGCTGCCAGAAGATCACACGCTCCGCTACCCGCGTCTGCCAGAGCTGCACGCCCGGCCCGACATTCACCTACAGCGACGGGCACCTCCGCATCGGCGACACCACAATGACCACTGACGAGGCACTCGCATTCACCGACGCGATCGTCGACACCATCGAGGCCGGCCGATGAACCGTGGCAGGCCCCGACGAGTGAAACCACCGACCGACTCCCAGATCGCCGCAACAGTCCGCGACTTCGACCGGCTCGGCACACCAGTCGACGCCACAATCGCCGAGATCCTCGACGCGATGCGGACCGCCGGCCTACGAGGCGGCACCGACCGAGCCCGCCTCGCGCAACGCACACGACAAGCACGCGACGGCATCACCACACGCAAAGCCAGACCCGCGCACCAGTACCCGCGAGCCTTCGCACTCATCGCCGCACTCGTCGACGGCCGACTCCTCGGCGCCGCATGCGTCGGACAGCACGCACTGTTCGACGACAGGCACGACGGCGAACCCGCACACGAGCGGGATGCACGACACCGTGCAGCGGTCGCGATCTGTGCCGACTGCACCGTCGTCGACAACTGCGAGCACGTCTACCGAGAGAACACCGGCAAGGTCGCCGGCGTCTGGGCCGGCCACACACGAACCCACACCCGAAGGAGCACACCATGACCCACATTCCCGTCGTCAAGGCCAAGCGCAAACGAAGCGCCCCGCACCGATGCGCCGGCCACCGATGCCCCCACCTCATCCGCAAAGGCCGGTACTGCCCAACCTGCGGACCACAGCACGCAGCACGCGCCACACGACGCGAACACGACCAAGGGGTGACCCCACCTACCCAAACCCCGTAAACGTCAGCCCACGAGCCACACAGCCCCAGCAAGGAACACGCCATGCCAAGAGCGACCGCGAGAGTCTGCCCCAAATGCCGACAAGCACACAGCAACCCGAAAGGCTGCCCCACATGCCGGCCGCCGTGGCGAGGCTCGAGCTACGCCGGCGGATCCACCCGACGAGGCCGACGCCTACGGCAACAAGTCCTCGAAGAACAACCGATCTGCGCCATACCCGGCTGCAGACGACTATCCGCCGAAGTCGACCACATCGTGAACCTCGCCGCCGGCGGCGAACGCTACGACCGAGCGAACTGTCGCGGACTCTGCGAGCCACACCACCGCGAAAAGACTGCACGCGAAGCACAAGCCGGCCGACAACGAACCGCCCCCGGGGTAGGGACGTCTCAGCCTCGCCCGCAACCCGACCGGACCTCGACGGGGTAGCTCTCTTTACCGCTGCTCGAAATCCGTTCAAAGGGGGGTTCACCCCTCGACCGACACGAATCACGGAGGAAATCATGACCATTCAACCTGTCGACCAGGGCCGCGCGGCTCGTCTGCTCCTCGCTTGCTTGGACGACGAGCCCGGCCGTGCTGCTGCAGTGATCGACGAAGCCGATGCGGCCGGCACCGTCCCGGCACTCATCACGGCTATGGCGGGCTGGCTTGCGTCGGCACTCGTGATGACGGCCGGGAGTGATGGGGCTCGGGCGATCGCCGAGCGCACCGTGCTCGACGCCCAGCTCGCCGACGAACGGCCGGCCGATGCGTGATTACGGGCCGGTTTCGATGACGTCGCAATCTCGCGGCCCGTTGCGCGCCTATGAGATCCCGCTCGGCGGCACGACGACGACGGTGCTCCTCGACGATGTTGAGGCCCGTGCCCGTGGTTTGCTGCCACCACTGCACGCGCCTGCCGACGACGGCGAAGCCGACGAGGAGGCCGGCGCACTGTCGACGATCCGACGAGTGTTGACCCGCAAGGGTCGAGGGTTCGGCGACAACGACGAGTACGCCGACGTGCCGGCCGAAACCGCCGACGTGTGGGACTCGAGAAAGTGGCGGCAATCGCCGTAGACTGTGCCGTGAGGATGCAGGGCCATCGGTACACGGCCGCTGTGCACGTCCGTCCCGTAAGGGGCCAGCGGTACACGACCAGCCCGCCCGTTCTGCAGATTCACGGCCGACACGGTTGAGCCAGCGTAGCCATCCGTCCGTTCCCGTTGCGACCGTTCCCAATTCATCACGCGACGCCCAACGGTGGCGCGACAATCCGAAGAGGTCACAGAATGTACAAGTCGAAGATCGAGAAGCTCCGCGACGAGGCACTCGAGGCGATCAAGCCGGCCCGCGAGCTCGGCGAGAAGTGTGCCGCCGAGGGCCGTGCACTCAACCAGAAGGAGCGGGCACAGTACGACGCCGCAATGGCGAAGGGCCGCGCGATTCAAGAGCAGATGAGGGCGGCGAAGGCCGACAAGGAGGTTCTCGACGGTGCGAAGTCGCTCGCCGAGCATCTCGGCGTACCCGGCGCCGGTGACGACACGGGTACGGCGAAGACGGGCCGGCTCGGGCTTACCGGGAAGTCCGGTAAGGCGCTCGGTGTGAAGATCGCCGACCAGATGCAGCGTGACAACGGCATCGGACAGAAGGCACTGGCACCGGCCGGCACCACGGTTACCGATGTTCCGATGCTGCCCGAGTCGCCTGTCGCGCTCGGGAAGCCGGTGGCGAGTCTGTTCGATGTGCTGCCGATGCAGAAGCGGGCACCGCAGTACACGTATCTGCGGCAGTCGACGCGCACGAACAACGCTGCGCCGGTCACGCAGGGTGCCTCGAAGCCGACGAGCGTGCTCGGGCTCACTCAGGTCGACGCCGAGCTGCAGGTTGTGGCGCACTTGTCCGAGCCGATCCCGAAGCACTGGCTCAAGGACACGGCCGCACTCGAAATGTTCGTAGCCGAGGAACTCGTCTACGGGCTGGCGACCGCCGTCGAGGTTCAGGTGCTCGGTGGTGACGGCACACCACCGAACCTGACCGGCATGTCTGAGACGTCGGGCATTCAGTCTCAGGCATTCGTGAACGGGTCGAATCTCCTCGCGGTGACGCGTGCGGCGATCACGAAGCTCGAGGTCGCCGGCCACGAGGCCGGTGTGTTCGTCCTCGCCCCGGCTGTGTGGGAATCCCTCGAACTGGCTCGCACCGACACCGCCGGGAATCTGGAGCTCGGCGGGCCCGTCGACCGCGCGGCAAAGCGGCTGTGGGGTGTGCCTGTCGTACTGTCGCTCGGTCTGCCGGCCGACACCGGCATGCTGTTGGACACGAGTGCGGTCGGGATCTCGGTGGGCGACGAGGGCATCGAAACGGAATGGTCCGACAACACGTCCGACGATTTCGCGAAGAACCAGCTTCGTGCCCGTGTCGAGGGCCGGTTCAACGTCGATGTGTTCCAGCCGCTCGGCGTCGTGTCCATCGCAACGGTCGAAGCAGCCGCTTAGCAGTCCACGGCGTCAAGCTCACCCGGTGCCGGGTTACATGGCCGGTAGTCGGGAGGTATGGCAGGAGAGACGCCCCTCGGGCAGTCTGAGACCCGGCCAGCGCCACGCATACAGAACGCCCCGCCAAGGGATCACACTTGGCGGGGCGCTCTGCTGTCGTCTCGTCGAGGGTACTCACTGAGCGAGTACCCTTCCCGGCGTCGATGGGGGGTCCGTCAGACGGACCCCCATCGCGATTCCCTGTGCCAGACACGGCCCACCGATGGGGTACGTCTGCCGTACCCCGTCGTCGACTCGATGCAGATGATGTGAGCCAGACTCACACCAGCTCGGCGTCGATTCGCCGAAGGATCACACGCGGCGGGGCGCTCTGCTGTGCGTCAACGGGTTCGATCGCGCTGTCTTTCCTGGAAGCGGTCCCAGGAGGTCACACGGTCGGGCAGTATCTCGGTCCAGGTGAGACGCTCGCCTGCCTGACTGCCGGCGGCCGGTATCCATGAGATCCGAACCTCGCCGCCTCGGTGACCACCGCCGGTGAGGGCCGAAAATAGGACCGCTTGCCCGGCCGCGACCGTTACGTTCTCCCGATCACCGAACCCAATCTCGAGGAAGTCGCCGCCGAGCTGGACGTCGTGAGCGTCGACCGTGCCCGTGTTGCGGATCTGGTAGGACGTGTCCGCACGAACGCCGAGTGCGATTGCCCAGCCGAAGTGCCGGCCTTTCTCGACGACCTCGGCTAGCTCGGCGCTCCGCGCTGCGGCCGTCGCCGACGCCTCGGCCGCTCTCGTCTGCCGGCGCGCATACCGGAGTGCCCCGAGCGCAATCAACGCCGCGACGCCGGCCACACACAACGACAGGACCGAGATACCGAACTCACTCATCACGCGATCCTATGGTTCGCCGGTGTCACAGCGGTGTCACTATCGGGTGCGATTCGCCGCGATCTCGTGCGGACGAATGCGGACGGTAACCGCAGCTCACCCACCAAATCCCGAACTCACACAGACTCTCCGAACCGCACCGGGCCGACTTCCCAAGCTGAATACGCGGGTTCGATTCCCGTCATCGGCTCTCCGCAGGTCACAGCGGGTTTTCACCCCACCGGTGATGGGTTCAGCTGCGAGTCAGAAGGTGCATGCGTGCCCCGTACGTGCCCCGAGGACCGACTCATGCCCACATCATCGTTCGGCGCGATCCGCCATCGAAGCGGCCATCTCCGTTCCGCCTCTTAACTCCACCCCTCGCTTCCAAGCCAGTCAGTCGTCTTCCATCCAGCACTGCCGCACGGCTGACTGACTCACTCCATTCGGTCGACCTAGTCCATCTACACCCACGCCACGACCGACTGAGCGACAATTGGATGCTGGGCCGTCTACGCCCAGAACATTCTTCGTAGGAGGTGGGGGCGTGTCTCGCACCGCACTCCGGCATCGGGGGGGCAGCGGCCGTCGCTGCGATCCCAGTCGCGTTCGTCGTGTCGTTCTCTACCGGTCTGCCCACCGCCGGGGCTGCTTCGACCGACACGGTCCTCCCGGTCCCGGTCGTCGGCCTCGCCACAGGACCGACCGGACTCCCAGGCCCACTGCTCGCCCACCACGTCACCGCCCGAACCGATCCGGCCGCCCCTGGCACCACCGCGTTCCTCGGCACCGAGACGCCGTACTGCATATGTGTCGTCCATTGGCGCAATCTCACGACCGGCTCAGCCGGTGTCTGGCACTCGACCTATGCGTTCGCTCCGGGCCCTGCTCACGTGGCCCAGACCGGTTCCGGGGTCCTGATTGCGGCGGTCACGGCAGGCGGTGCGCCGGGCTATCCACTGACCCCGGCAACGCTGCTGCCGGGCGGCGGTACCTGGACCGTGCCGTAGTTCCTACTGAAGCCCAGACGAACAGCCACCTGGGGTGTGACGTGGTCGGTGATCAGTCAGCGGTACGGGGTAAGAGTGAATTCGCCGATCACCACGCCACCCAGGAATGCCGGGCCCGAATATCCGCCATGTCCGTCACTGTTCATGAAAACTCGGTGGCCTGGGAAGAAGTCCACGTAGCCGCCGGTGGGCGTCGGATGAATGGGGTAACGCCCGATGAGGACGAGTTCCTGCCCCTGAACCTGCCCCTGGCGCTCCAATAGCACGATGCCGGACGACGACGTCGTGGACGTATAGGTGCCGGGAACGACCTCGGCAGAAGCTTGTCCGGCCGCCCCGATGAGGGCTGCGGTACCGACCGCTACGACTGCGGCGCCCCGGAATACAGATCGAACAAGCATGGCCGCTTCCTATCGCTCGGGGAGGGCCCATTATGCGCTCCGCGTGCGACTCCGGGGCGGATTCCGGGCGTCAGAAGGCGTACGGACCGAAACGACCCCACGCCACGAAGGCCGCCAACGCGAGCAGCACCACGTTGATGGCAATGGACTGCGCTTCCCCACGACGGGCGTGAACAATGATCGCTCCCACCATGACCAGGGCCAGACCCGCTGCGGCCAGCGGTACAAGAATCGGCGCGACGCCGACAGCGGCGGGCAGGACCAAGCCGACGGCCCCCAAAATTTCTACGGCGCCGATCGCCTTGACTGCAGAAGGGCTGAAGTTCTCCACCCAGCCCATCCCCGACGCGGCGAGCTTGTCCTTCGACTGCGCCAACTTCATGGCGCCGGCGGCGGCGAACCCCACTGCCAAGACGATTGCGACGATCCACAGTGCGATGTTCATGACGACTTCTTTCCGACTCGGATGCTTGAATGTTCAAGTCAAGACTAAGAGAGTTGACTTGAATCGTCAAGTAAAAGGTCTTGGGGATTCACTTGAATCCTGTAGTGATCCGGATACGATGACAGGGTGAACGCGGACGCACAGGAACCGGAAACCAACTGGCTGACAGCCGAGGAACGCGATGCCTGGCTGTCGCTGACCAGCGTGATCATGCGCCTGCAACCCGCCCTCGACGCTCGATTGAAACGCGATGCCGGCTTGTCGCACTTCGAGTACCAGATAATGGCCGCGCTGTCCGAGTCTCCGGAGCACACCCTTCGTATGAGTGAACTCGCCGTGCTTGCCGAAGGCTCCCTGTCCCGACTGTCCTATGCCGTCGGACGCCTCGAGAAGGAGCAGTGGGTTCACCGCATGCCTGACCCCGCCGACGGTCGCTATACGTTGGCGATCCTGACCGACACAGGGTGGGACAAGGTCGTGGACACCGCGCCCGGCCACGTCGCCGAGGTCCGGCGGCTCGTCGTCGACCCACTCAACAAAACCCAACTGCGGCAGATGACAGCCATCAACACACGCATCCTCGCCGCCATCGACCCCGACAACACCTGCGCACCCACTCTCGGACCGGAATGAACTGCACAAAACTCGGTGTGACCGTCTGACGTCAGGTCGGCGGCGCAATCGGCGAGACGTACGATGCCCGAAACGCTTTCCCAAGCCGATTCCCGTCATCGGCTCCACCAAAGACCTGGAGGGTCTTCATGCGTCTTCGCGATACACCCACCGTCGAAGTTTCCGAGCAGCTGACGTGCAGCCCGGAGCACGCCTGGTCGTTGATCACCGACATCGAGTTGCCGACCCGCAACGACGGCGAACTGCAGCGGGTCGAGTGGCTGGACGGCGCAACCGGGGTCGCCGTCGGTGCCCGCTTCCGTGGTTACAACGCGAACCCGCAACTGGGTGAGTGGGAGACCGAGTCCGAGATCGTCGAGGTCGAGGACGGTCGACGCTGGGTATGGTGCGTTGGTTCGACGAAATCACCATTCGCCTACTGGGGCTTCGAAGTCGACCCACACAAAGACGGGGCCGTCGTTCGCCAGTGGGCCAAGGTTGGCACAGGCCGGTCACCGTTCTCCGATTTCATCGACCAGCATCCGGACAAGGAGGGCGCTATTGTGGCCCACCGGATGTCGGTGTGGCGCGACGGGATGGCCGCCAACCTGGCAGAACTCGAGCAGCTCACCCGCTGACCCAAGCGGGCGCACCACCCATTCTCATCGAGGTCTTACTCCTCGTATCCATCACTGCGATATCGGTTTTGGCGTTCTTCCTTGCGCGGGGCATCGGCGGGGTTAGGCTACGCCATCTTGCCAACCGATCCGCCGGGATGAGGAAGTGTGAATGGAAGCCTCGAGAGACTGGAGCAATGAGCTCGTCGAGAGCCTGAAATGGCTTCTCATCACGTTCGGGATCACCTCCGTCTGTTTCGTGGCCATCATCGCCGTCCTGTTCCGGACGACGAAGTGGGGGCGCCAGTTCTGGCGGATCAGCGGCCAGTACTTCGTCGGCCCGGGTGGCTGGAAGGCCTGCTTGTTCTACGCGCTACTACTGTTGGTGACGCTCGCCGCGGTTCGCCTGAATGTGTTGTTCACGTTCATGGGCAACGACATTTTCACTGCCCTACAGGGTGGCGTGGCAGGCCTCGCACAAGGAGACGCCGCCGCGGTTGCTGCGGCCGAAGAAGCGTTCTGGGATGCGATCGTCGTATTCGTCGTTCTCGCAACACTTCACGTCGCACGCGGAATGTTTCACATCTATTTGAGCCTCGCGTTCGATATCCGCTGGCGGGTGTGGCTGACCGACCGGTTCGCCAACGACTGGCTGGGCGAAAGCGCGTTCTACCGCGGTCGGTTCATCGACAACACGATCGACAATCCCGACCAGCGCATCGAACAGGACATCCAGTCGTTCGTCGTGACGTCTCGGCAACTGTCCGTGGGTGGCGGCACGGCGATCGGCGCCATCGGCTCGGTCGTGTCGGTGTTCTCCTTCACGCAGATCCTGTGGGATCTGTCCGGGCCGCTGAGTGTCTTCGGCCTCGAGATCCCTCGCGGGATGATGTTCTTCCTGATGGTGTTCGTCCTGATGACCACAGTGGTCGCGTTCTGGATCGGACATCCGCTGATCAAGCTGAACTTCATTCGTGAGTTCACGACGGCGAGTTTCCGATACGCGCTCGTGCGACTGCGTGACACCGCCGAGAACGTGGCCTTCTACCGCGGTGAGCGAGCTGAACACTCCACGTTGATGACTCGGTTCGCGGCCGTCATCCGTAACGCCTGGCAGATCGTCTATCGGACAGTGAAGTTCACCGGGTGGAACTTCGGCGTCAACCAGAGTGCTGTCCTGTTCCCGTACGCGATACAGGGTCCGCGAGTGTTTGCAGGTGACATCAGCCTCGGCGATTTCCAGCAAACCGGTGGTGCGTTCTCCAATATCCACGACTCGTTGTCCTTCTTCCGCGAGGCGTACGACGATTTCGCGAATTACCGTGCCTCACTGATACGTCTGGACGGATTGAAGACGGCCAGCCGGCAGTCGCGCGAACTCCCCAGGATCTCGATGTCCGAGCTCGGCGATGCGCTCGAGTTGGATTCCATCGACGTCCGCAAGCCCGATGGCGAGGTCCTGATCGACGACCTGACGCTGCGGTTGACGCCGGGTGACGCGCTGGTGGTCAAGGGCCGGTCCGGCAGTGGCAAAACAACACTCTTGCGCACCCTCGCGCAGATGTGGCCGTACGGCGACGGCGAGATCCGGCGCCCGGGCGGGCAGGAGACCCTCTTCCTGTCGCAGACCCCGTACCTCCCACTGGGAGACCTGCGCACCGCTGTCGAGTATCCTGCCGAGCCGGGCGAGATCGACGATGCCGAGCTGCGACGGATTCTGCAGAAGGTACAGCTCGGCCATCTTGTCGACCGTCTGGACGAGGAGGCCGATTGGACAGCCATCCTCTCGCCCGGCGAACAGCAGCGAGTGGCGTTCGCGCGGATCCTGATGATCAAACCGAAGTTGGTGTTCCTCGACGAGGCCACCTCGGCTCTGGACGAGGGCCTGGAGTACTCGCTGTACAAGCTGATCCGCGACGAAGCACCGGAGACGATGCTGGTCAGTGTCGCGCACCGAAGCACCGTCGACCAGCACCACACTCAACGACTGGATCTCGAGGGTGACGGTCCGTGGAAGCTGTCCCCGGTCGGCTGACACCGGCTCCGAGTTGCTTACCCAGCACCGATCCGACGACGCTACCGAGCTGACGGGAACTGCGGCGCGCGCTTTTCTCGCAATGCGGTGTAACCCTCCACCACATCCGGGCCGAGGAACGTCAGCATTTCGTACGCTGCCGACTGATCGAAGGTTGGACCTGCAGCGCGAAGCCAGTTGTTCAGGCTCCGCTTGGTAAGCCGAATCGCCTGCTGCGCACCGGTCGCCAGGGTGTCTGCGACACGAAGTGCTTCGTCGAGCACCTGATCGCGAGGGAGGGCCTTGGCGACCATTCCGAGACGCTCCGCCTCGGCGCCGGTGAGCATTTCGCCGGTGAGGAGGTAGTAACGAGCCTTGGCCATACCGGCGAGCAACGGCCAGATGATGGCGGCATGGTCGCCGGCGGCAACACCCAGTTTGACGTGCCCGTCACCGATCTTGGCGTCCTCAGCTGCGATGGCGACATCGGCCAACAGGGCGGCCACCGTACCTGCACCCACCGCGACACCGTTGATCGCGGACACGATCGGCTTGTCGCAGTTGATGATGTTGTAGACGAGGTCGCTCATCTCGGTGAGCATGTGCGAGACGTGCTCGTAATTGCCCGACATCCGCTCGACCATGGCGAGGTCACCGCCGGCCGAGAACGCCTTTCCTGCACCGGTGATCACCGCGACACGGGTGTCGGGGTCGTCGGCGACGTCCTTCCACACACGTGCGAGCTCGGTGTGCATCTCTTCGTCGGCCGCGTTGTATTTTTCGGGCCGGTCGAGGGTGATGAGCAGAACCCCGTTGTCACGCCGGGTGAACGTCAGCTGGTTGTAATCGTCAAAGTTCATGTGGAGGGACGATCCTTTCAGGAGTTGTGTGCCGGTGCTGATGACCGGTCGATCAGGTCGTGCGGTGAAGTTCCTCTGGCAGTCAGCGACATTCCGAGTTCTGCGCGTGAACGCAGCCAGCCACTCGCCCGGTAGCGCGGGTCACCGGTGTATCGATGCAGGCCATCGAGGATGGTCACGATCGTGTCCGGGTTCGTTCTGTCGCCGAGTTCGAGTGGTCCGGCCGGGTAGCCGAGTCCGAGACGGGCACCGAGGTCGATGTCGGCCGGGCTGCCGATCGACTGTTCAGCAAGCGCGCAGCCGAGATTCACTACCGTCGCCAGGATGCGCTGTGCCACCGGTGCGGGCCCGTCAGAGGTGATGGTCAGATGCTCGGTCGCGGCCGCGATCGCCTGGACGGCTGCACGACCGGCACTTGGTTCGAGGGAAGGAGGGATCACCGCGACGAGCCTGCCGGTCCCCACACTCAGGGGATCCACACCGATC
This sequence comes from Rhodococcus sp. (in: high G+C Gram-positive bacteria), assembly GCA_012514505.1. Lineage (GTDB taxonomy): Bacteria > Actinomycetota > Actinomycetes > Mycobacteriales > Mycobacteriaceae > Rhodococcus_F. Next base: position 23,080 of record JAAZAD010000534.1, read on the forward strand.
GTGCGTGTGGTGTCCAGCCCGGCCGTCAGTGCTACCCGATGAACCGGCTCACCCAGCGGCGTAACGACCGATACAGCTGTGGGAGAGGAGGTCTCGACCACGTCGACCCCGGCACTGCGGAGCGCATCGGCCAGAGCGGGGCTTTCGTGGACGTGAACGGACGTCGCGGCGGAATCGGCCGTGATTGCCAGCTCTGCGGGAATCACGGGACGCCCGTCGGCATAGGCGTAGAAACCCTCGCCACTCTTACGCCCCAGAAGATTCGCAGTGACACGCGCCTCGGCCAAAGGCGACGGCCTCAGACGAGGATCGCCGTAGAAGCCATTCGAGACGTTGATCATCACCGGATGCGATACTTCGAGTCCGGTCAGATCCATCAGCTCGAACGGACCCATCTTGAAGCCCAGCACGTCTCGGACGATCCGGTCGATATCGGCGACAGACGCGGCCTGTTCCGACAGCAATGCGAGTCCCTCGGTCACCAGTGCACGACCGAGATGGTTGACGAGGAATCCCGGCGTGTCCTGTGCAAGCACCGGGGTATGCCCCAGCCTCGTGGCGAATTCGCGCGCCGCCTGAACGTTCGCCGAAGCGGTGCGCAGTCCTGGGATGACCTCGACCAGCTTCATCAACGGGACGGGGTTGAAGAAGTGCAGGCCGATCATGTTCTCCGGACGCTCCAGAACCGAGGCGATCGCGGAGATGGGAATCGAGCTCGTATTCGAGGCGAGCAACGCTCGTGGCGCCACCTTCTCGAGTTCGGCGAACAGCTTCTGCTTGACCTCGAGTCTCTCCACGACAGCTTCGACGACGAGGTCGACCGAATCGGTTGCGTCGGTGGGAGCGGCCCCGGTGCGCAGGAGATCGAGCGCAGCACTCGCTTCCTCGGACGTCCGTGCACCCTTCTCGACGGACCGACGCATCATGGCGGTGATGAACTCGACCGCAGCGGTCACGGCCTGTTCCGAGAGATCGGTCAACTCGACGGTCACGCCGGCGGCAATAGCCGTCTGGGCGATGCCTCGCCCCATCGTGCCTGCGCCGATCACACGAATGGTTTCGATCATGTGCTGTCCCTTGCTGTTCGCCGGCCTGGGTAAGTTCGAGAATTGCCCGTCACGTCGCGTCGATTCGGGTCAATACCCTGATGAGTCGTACCCACGTATCGTGCACGTGTCAGACTCCCCAGAGAAAGAGACGCCGACCATGGCCGAAGTACTGCACGAGCGGGTCAAATGGGATCTCCAGGACTCCGTCGCCCGCATCACCCTGGCCGACGGCGCAGGCAATGCGTTGGATCTGGGCATGTCTCTCGGAATTCGAGAGGCGGCCGAACGTGTTTCCGCCGGCGCGGCAGACGGCAGCATCCGGGTTGCCGTGCTGTCAGCAGAAGGCCCCAGGTTCAGCGTGGGCGGCGACCTCGGTGATTTCGCCAACGCGCCCGTGCCCGGCGACCGTGTGAAGCAATGCGCCGACGAACTCCACAAGGCGATCCTCGCACTGTCCGACAGTTCGGTGCCGGTCGTCAGCGTTGTTCACAGCACCGTTGCAGGTGGCGGAATCGGTATCGCGCTCGCTGCCGACATCGTCCTCATCGCCGAGGACGCCAAGATCCGCACCGCCTACACCGCTGCCGGCCTGTCGCCGGACTGCGGCGTGACCTGGGCACTCGCCCGCCGTCTGGGAACGGCCCGGGCATTGGAACTGACGCTCACCAACCGCATGTTCACGGGCAGCGACGCCGCGGCTTGGGGCCTCGTCAGCCGGGCAGTCCCCGCAGACGAACTCATGCAGGTTGCCGAGGAGATCGTTTCCGGGCTTCACTCGGGCCCCGCAGGCGCCTACGCAGAAACCAAGCGCCTCATGCTGGCCGCCAGCCAACGCGATCTTGCCACGCAACTCGACGACGAGGCGGCCACGATCCACAAACAGTTCGTGGGACCGGAAGGAACCGAGGGTGTCGACGCCTTCCTGAACAAGCGAGCACCGTCCTTCAAGTAAGACGTGCGCGGCCGATCCCATTGCGGTCGCACCCGAATGTCGGCATCGTATTCATTGTGCCCACCCGAACAGCAGTGCAGGTTGTATGCCTGACGGCGCTGGTCGCGGTGGGCACGATGCTGCTTCTGGTCGGCGCATTCGGATCGGGCGGCTTGTGCCTGGCGGGCAGCGCATTCTGCTTCTGGCGCCTGTACCGCGACACGGCTTAGGGGGCACCTGATCGGTTCACCGCAGTCGAACATGGGCCTTACGCGTAGCACTCTTGTACGTTTTCGACTGCAAAGTACAATTGGTACATGTCCGAAGCTGCCGCTCTGAGCATCTCTGATGCACGCACTCAACTTGCGACGATCATTGATCGCGCTCGTACCGAACATCAGCCCGTCTACGTCACTCGCCGCGGCCGCCGGATTGCGGCGGTGATCGATGCCGACGACCTCGATCGCCTCATCGAACTGGCCGAGGACATGACCGATATACGCGCTGCCGACGAGGCTCGCGCCGAGATGCAATCGACCGGCACGACGCCGATACCGTGGGATGAGGTCAAGGCCGATCTGGGCCTTGCATGACGTACGCAGTCGAGCTGACCCCCGCAGCGAGCCGCCAGTTGCGCAAGTTCGATCCACCGGTGCGCCGCCGCTTGCAAGCGGCGATAGAACTGCTCGCCACCGAGCCACGACCGCCCGCAGCGACACGGCTCGTTGGAGGCCGTGGAGAATGGCGAGTACGGACCGGCGACTACCGCATAGTCTACGAAATCAAGGACGCTCGACTCCTGGTGCTCGTCCTCAACGTAGGACATCGCCGCGAGATCTACCAGCAACTCTGACGTCCGGTTTCCCGGTTTCCCGGTTTCCAAGAGCTGATCACCGAGCGCCGAGTCAGGGCGCGGGCGAAGTGATCTCCAGTGCAATGTTGTCTGGATCGCGGAACTCGAGGAGCCTGATCGGTCCCGCGTCCTTGATCGGCTCGTGAGCGATCCCAAGGTCGTCCAATACCGAAGCTGCGCTTTCCAGGTCGGCATACGAATCAACAGCGAAGCTCAGGTGATCGAGTCCCGTTGTGTTCTCGTCGAACCTGTCATCTCCCTGCGCGACGGGGCGAAGCCCAAACAATCCACCACCGAACTTGTAGAGGACACCGCCGAACAGAAACCACAACTTCTCACGTGTTTCACTATCGGCATCCGGCGGAAGTTCGTACGCTACTTCGAAACCGAATACAGCGTCGTAGAACTTGCGTGACTTCTCGATGTCTCGCACCGTCAGGCGCACGTGGTGAAAGTCGGTTGCGGCAATCGGCATGGAATACCCCTTCTCTCGCAGTGACCGCCACGCTACAGAAGGCCGCACCACCCAGTCTCCGATCGGTACTGCCGTCTTCAGCGGTCAAGGGCATCGAGAAGCTCCGCGTTCAGTTCAGCACTCGGCTCCATCGGGAGTGTGTGGTGGGTGCCGGAGGACAACGTGACGATACGGGCATTACTCAACGAGGATCGAACAGATCGCTCGACCTTCGCGACGTCGTGCACCTTGCTGCGAGGGGCCAGGACCACGGTGGTATCGACTCTGAGCGTGGACAATGCCTCCACGGTGGGCCTTCTGGGAACGATGGTTTTCGAGTTCGGGAAGTCGGCGGCCCCTCGCGCCAGAAGAGTCATCCAATCCGGATCGAATTGTGCACCTTCGGTTTCCCACTCGAGGAATACCCTCTCCCGCTTCTCGGTCGGCCGCAGGAAGATCGGCAACGCGTGCAGAAGGTAGCGCGGCTTCATACCGGCGAAGCACGAATTCGGATCGAGCAGCATAAGCCGGTCAACACGCTCGGGGGTCCGCAACGCATAGGCCAGGGCAATTATCGCCCCGTACGAGTGCGCAACAATGCTCGGGCGGGCCAACCCCAACGAGTCGACGACACTTTCGAGCCAATCCAGCAGGTCGTCGACGTTTCGGATGGCGTCACCGGTATGCGCACTACGTCCGGCATCACCCATCAAATCCACCGCGTGGACACGGTGCGCGCGGCTCAACGCTGCAATGTTGTCGAACCACACCGTGGAGGTGGCACCGCCACCGGGCAGCAGAAGAACGGGCGGCGCACCTTCGGGGCCACAGGAATTCACTCGGGTCGACCCAAATCGTGATTCGACATCCGAGCTCGTTGTGCCCTCGGGCCATTTCGACAGAACCGCGTCGTACGCGCGGTAGAAGGCCTCCCCCTCAGCAGTGTCAGCAAACTGGGTAATCGTGGAGAGCGCCATCAATACCTCCATGATCTAATATTTCGACAATCGAGATAATACTCGGTCTACTCGAGTACGCACGTGAAAGCGGAGGAGACATGGCCGACCCCGACAGCCGCGATGGCGGACACACGATAGTGCACCAGTTGCGGGCACTGACCGTGCAGTTGGACCTGCTCGGCTCACGCTTTGCGCAACGTCACGACCTGCATGCAACCGACCTTCGCGCCCTGATCGGACTACTCGACAACGAACGGGCAGGCACCCCCTCGACACCCGGATGGCTCGCCGGCCATCTGCATCTGAACGCAGCCTCCGTCACCGCCCTCCTGGACCGAATGACCGAGGCCGGCTATGTGCAACGAGACCGCGACACCAGAGATCGTCGGCGAGTCATCCTCACAGTCACACCCGAAGCCAAAGAGCTTGGGCTGGAGTTCTTCGGACCACTGATCTCCCAGGCAGTCTCGGCTATAGACACCTTCTCACCAGATCAGATCGAGACCATCAGCGAGTTTCTCGTCACGATGACCGACGCGGTGGATACGGCACATACCGAGCAGGCCGAGGCCGGGAGCTAGACCGGCGGTTCCGGGTCGTACTGGATATGGCGACGCACTTCACGCGCTCTTTCGGTGCCGACGAGCCGGTCCACCAGATGCAATGCCATGTCGATGCCGGCGGAGATACCCGCACCGGTCACGATGTCGCCGTCGTCGACCCATCGCTCGTCGGTGCGAAGGTCGATCGAGTTGTCGACGGCGCGGAGTTCGTCGAAGGCCGCGAAATATGTTGTAGCGGGACGATTACGAAGTAGACCCGCGCTGGCAAGAACGAGTGCGCCGGTACACACGCTGACGACCACTGCCCCCGACTCCTTCACATGCCGTAGCCAGTCGAGCACCTTCGGGTCGTGCATGACGGCACGAGCGCCGTCTCCACCAGGCACGATGACGACATCCACGTCACCGCTTCGAATCTCTTGCGGGACAATCACTGCGCCCTTTGCAGCCTGCACCGGGGAGGTCGTGTCCGCGACAAGCCTGACGCGCCAACCATCATCGGGATACTGCTGGGTCCAACTCGCGAGAACCTCCCACGGACCCAATGCGTCCAGTTCCTCGAAGCCTTCGAACAGGTAGATCCCGATCGTCTTCTCGGCCACGGTTCTACTTCTCCTTCTGCCGGCGCACCATTTCGGCAATCCAGGCGGGCGCGTAGGGCGATGTGCAGCCCGGTGATGTCGGGTAGTCCTTCAGCACGGCTAGTCGTTCACCGATATCGATTGCCCTGGCCCGATACTCGGCATGCTCGATCCCGATCTGAGCCAAACAGGTGTTCATCGCCCACTGCAGGCGATGCGGGGCGTCGAGCATCTCCGCTTCGATGACGTCGAGCAGCCCTGCGAGATCGAGGCCGTCGGGCTTCTTCGCCACGCGGTCGGCCGTCAACGCCCAGCCCGCGCTCGCCACCACGGGGTCAGGGTCCGCGAGCCAAGTCTGGCGCAGCTCCTCGGCGTGCCGATTCTTCTTCACCACGTAGTTGACGAGCCAGTCGTGCACCTTGGGCGTGCGCGCAGTGCGGATCATCCCATCCAGTTCGGCACGGTCGAACGTCTTCGGTCGGCAGATCAGAAGCGCCAGCAGTTTCGCCGCGGTGTCATCGGTCTTCCAGAGCCCGCGTGCGAGTTCCGGTTGCGTTTTCAGCCGCTTCGCGAGCGCGCGCAGCTTGGTGAGGTTGACCCCGTGATCGTCACCGTGTCGCTCGTTCACCGCACGTACCTTCGGGTCCTCGAGCGCGGCCAACTCGGCCATCACCTCGGCCACCGTCGCATCAGCCAGATCGGTCTCGGCCACCTCAGCCCTCCTGCCTCGTCACGTGCAGAACCAGCCTACGGACGTCGTCTGCAGAGGTGCCGTGAGCAACCGTTCCGACGTGGCTCGTCTGTGTTCACCCCGTGTCTGCACGGGAGTTCTGGGGTAGACCTGTCTCATGCCCTCGAGTCGTCTGGTCATCGGGCCTCTGCTCCGTCACACCGACACCACTTCGGCGGTGATCTGGGTCGAGGTGACCAGCCGGTCCACGGTCGCGGTCCATATCGGCGATCGCTCGTGGAGCGCCCCCACGTTCTCCGCGCACGGGCACCACTACGCACTGGTCGACGTCGACGGACTGGAGTCCGGCTCGTCGTACGAATACACCCTTTCGGTGGACGACGAACAGGTCTGGCCTCCGACCTCCGGCGCAGGCTCGGACCTGCCGGCCAGCATCATCCGCACCCTCGACCCGGCCCGCCCGCTGCGGTTCGCGTTCGGCTCGTGCCGCACAAGCGTCCCGCACGACGAGAAGACCATCCGCGCCCACGGGATCGACGTCCTGCGCGCGTTCTCCCTACGGATGATGGGCCGCGAACAGCAGACCCGTCCCGACTTCGTGCTCTTCCTCGGCGATCAGGTGTACGCCGACGAGACCTCCGAGGCGATGCAGGAGTTCATCGCCTCGCGGCGCAACATCGAAGAGCCGCCCGGCACCGAACTCCAAGGCTTCGAGGAGTACGCCCACCTGTACCTCCTCGCGTGGAGTGAACCCGCGAACCGCTGGCTCCTGGCGACGTTGCCGAGCGCGATGATCTTCGACGATCACGACGTCCGCGACGACTGGAACACGTCACACATCTGGCGCACACAGATGGAGGCCACGAGTTGGTGGAAGAAGCGCATCGTCGGCGCGCTCGGGTCGTACTGGATTTATCAGCATCTCGGCAACCTGTCGCCCGCCGACAGGGCCCGCGACGAAATGTGGCGGTACGTGCTCGAGCTGCGCGAACACGGCGAGGACGACATCACCGACAAACTCGATACCTTCGCGGACCGAACCGACGAGCACCCAGACACGTACCGGTGGAGTTTCGCCCGCGATCTCGGCAATTCACGGCTGATCGTGGTCGACTCCCGTGCGGCCCGGGTTCTGGAGGCCGATACTCGCCAAATGCTGGACGATCACGAAACGGAGTGGTTGGACGACCGTATGTGCGGCGACGTCGACCATCTGTTCATCGGCACCTCCCTCCCCTACCTGCTGTCGCCGGGCTTGCACGAATTCGAGGCGTGGAACGAGGCGGTCGCCGACGGGGCATGGGGTGAACGGGCCGCACGATGGGGCGAGAAGATCCGGCAGGGCGCCGACCTCGAGCATTGGGCCGCGTTCCAGAACTCGTTCCGGCGGCTGGCGGAAGCCGTCGTGGAGGTGGCCGACGGCAAGCGCGGCAGGCCACCGAGATCGGTGACGTTCCTGTCCGGCGACGTCCACCATTCCTACCTGGCGCGAGTCGATCACGACAGCGAGGAATGCACGATTCTGCAGGCGGTGTGCTCACCCCTGCGCAACCCACTCCCCCGATGGGTTCGTTCGGGACAGTCACTGACCTGGAAAAACATCTCCAGCAAAGCCGGTGGAGTCTTGGCTCGGCGAGCCGGGGTTCAGGAGCCGCCGTTCACATGGGACCTCGCCGCAGGACCGTGGTTCGACAACATGCTCGCCACGGTCGAGGTCGACGGGCCACGTCTCGACATCTCGTGGTGGTCCGGGCACTTTGTCGGTACAGCTCCCACGGTGAGCGTCCGACACCGGTACCGGCTCTACGACTGACGCTCGAACGCCGCTCGCGTCGGTTCGTCAGAGTCTTCCGACGGGCGCCACGCGGTCCAGAAACGGGTTGTACGGTCCGGGGTCGTAGGGTCCGGGGTCGTCGGGGTCGTAGTTGGTGGGACCACTGACGACCGGACCGCTGATGATGCGACCGTTGTCACCGGTATCGGTCCCGTGATCGTGATAGATGGGTCCGGAGGGGGCTGCGGAGGCAATACTTGTCGCCCCTCCTACTGCAATTGTCACAGCGGCGAACGCTACGAGCAGGCTTCGGGATGCCGATCGAATGCTGTTGTGCGACATTTTGTTTCTCCAATGATTGGCCGAACTGTTGGTACGACCACAATCATTGGCCAGAGTCGACCAGGCGGATAGGCACCCTTGGGGGTCGAAAAGGGCACCCCATGCGTGCTGACGAACCTTGCCCGGTTTACGACAGAACTGGGCTCTACCGATCGCGGCGACGCACACTCATCCGGAAACCATCGGGCCGCAACGTCAACTGCTCCTTGACTTTCAGTTCGTAGCCCGGCTCGACGTCGAACTCGTACCGGTGCACCAACAGTGCCAATGCCATCACCATCTCGTGAATCGCGAACTGTCGGCCGATGCAGGAACGTGTTCCTGTTCCGAACGGCTTGTATGCCTGGGCGGGTCGGGCCTTCACGTTCTCGGGCAGGAATCGGTCGGGATCGAATTCGTCCGCGTTCTCGCCCCATACCGCGGGGTCACGGTGCATCGCCAGCACCACCACCAACGCCCACTCCCCGGCCTTGAACTCGTACTTGCCGCCGATCGTGGTGTCCGTGCGGGCACGCCGGAAATATCCCGGCGAGGTTGGCCAGATTCGCATCGACTCGTCCAGCACACGACGCAGGTACCGAAGCTTCGGTACCTGCTCGAACTTCACATCCGGAGTCTCCCCACCGGGCCACATCTCGTCGACTTCCGCCCTGGCGCGCTGCGCCACCTCGGGGTGTGTGGCGAGGAACCACAGGGTGAACGACAGCACTGCCGCGGTCGTCTCGTGGCCCGCGACCATGAACGTGATGACCTGCCTGATCATGTTCATCTCGTCGAGACTCTCGCCCGACTCTTCGTCGACACCGGACAGCATGCGATCGAGGAGGTCGGTGGCTCCGGGGTTGCCGTTTGCGCGGCGCCGCTCGATCGCATCTCGCACCACCGAATTCAGGTACGCCAAGTCTTCACGTTGCCGGCGCGCCTCCTTGCGACCGACCAGTGCGCCGATGCCCGGGATCGGCATGCCTGCGCTCTGCGCGTAGTCGAGGACACGCAACATCGAGGTGACGAACGGGTCGGTCTCTTCGTTCGTGAAAGCGTTGAACGCGTATCCGAATCCGGTTCGGCCGATCGTTTCGAGCGTCAGCTTGCTCATCTCGTCGGCCACATCGAACCGATCACTCTTGGAATCCCAGCTCGCCACCAGTTCACGGGCCGTGTCGAGCATCGTGTCGTGGTAGCTGCGCATCGCCGACTGAGTGAAGGCCGGTGTGAGGATGTTGTGGGCCTTCTGCCAATTCGGTTCGTCGTTGTAGGCGGTGAACAGTGCGTCACCGGCAACCGAGCGCAGAGCTTCGATCGGACGTCCGACGTGCTTTTCCCACAGCTTGTCGTTGTTGATCTCGGCGACCAGATCGTGCCCGGCAACGAACACGATGGGCTGGCCGAAGATGATGCGCTGATAGATCGGACCGAGTTCACGATGCCGCCGCAGGGTGTTCTGCATCGGCTTTTCGCGATCCATCCCCAAAAGGTCGCCTACAAGCGGTAAACGCTTGGGCGGGTGCGGGATCAGCTTCGAGGTCACGGGGTCACGTCCTCACGTCGGTCAGGCATCGGAGTTGATATTGCGATTCGACGATCACGGCGTCCGGCCAGTTGTCCGCCAGACGGCCGAGTAAGCTCAGTTCGTCGTCCAGTCCGGCCACAACGTTGTTCTGCACCCGGTTCGTACCCTCCACCGATCGTGGGGTGGAATCGGCACGACGAGCGGCGGCAGCTCGGATGAGTTTGACGTTGGTCAGTACGGCATCGCGATCCAGGGCGGAGATGTTGCAGTACGAAAGCGCGTCCTCGACCGCTGCCGGATCGAGCTCAGGTGTGTACGGGTCGAGGATCAGTTCGCCGTCCCGAATCTCGATGGCCATCCGGTACAAACGCCTGCGGGCGGGAGTGGCCGACTTGTGCAGACGGCGGTCTACCACCACCTCCGGCGCAGCCGCAGTCACCAATGCCCACAGGGGTTCGAGTTTGTCCACAGCAACGGAGTCCGCGTCCGGGTTGAACCGTCCCCGCACCGCAGTGACGACCGGGATGAGTGTGACCAACGCCAGGACTGTCACCGTCGGCAGGAACAGCGCGTCGTTCGACGACGACCGCAGGTATTCCAGGGCATCGGAAGCGTGTGTTGCCGCCAGCAATGCATAAAAGAGCCTGAACAAATTGTCGATGACGGACACCACTGCCAGGGCGATCAGGATCACGCCGATGACACGCAATCCGGTCCTCCGCAACGATTTCCAGTCCTTGACAAACATGACGGCCGCACCACCGAACATCAATGCCACCGGCAGCGAGTAGCAGAGCTGGTACGCGACCGCACGCCAGGTGCCGAACTCCTCGATCGTCATGTGGTGGGCGCGGGACGGCGCACTGAGGATCAGCATCAGAACCCCCAGCACCAAGACCGTCCCGTAGCTGGCCATCTGGGTGTGCGCCCGCTCTTCCCGCCCGGACCAGCTACGAACCATTCCCACCAGTGCCGCTGCCGCCAGCATCGCGAACACATGCCCGATTGGACGCACGATCCCGATATCGTCGACGTGCGGGGCAATGAGATCCTGCACTTCCGGCGCACGCAGAACCGCGGTCATGGCCTCGAAGAACAACACCAGGTTGATGCGACGGTTCGACAGTGTCCGAGGCAGCATCAGATGCCTGACCAGAACCACCAGCAGCCAGATCCCCACCATCGGCCACATGAGGAACGGCGGTGTTGTAGAGGTCATCGGTCAGTGCCCCCGCAAAGCGTCACCAAGTCGGGCGGCGACCCCCTGGGACCGGGACAGCAGTCCCTCGCACGCGTCACGCATGATCAGGGTCGCCAACTGTTCAGCTTCGTACTCGCGGGCCGTGGAGAACTGACTTCGACCGAGGATCGATTCCAAGGACCGAATGTCCAGGTCCGGGAACAACGGGGCGAGAGACGCCGCATCGCTTTCGGCATCCGCCTGCGTCGACCTGTGGCGCATCAGCATGTGCCCGAGTTCGTGACACACGATGTGGTTCTGATGGAAGAGCGTCGTATCGGTGGTGTAGGTGATGACGTCCTCGTCGGCAAGAGCCAGCCACATTCCGAAGGTTCCGTTGCGCGGCAGATTCGCATCGTCGACCGGCATCAGCGTGATGCGCCGACGGCGCGTGTCCTCCACATGGGCGACGAACTCCGTCATGTCCCAGGGTTGCGGTATGTCCAGGCGGCTGTACACGCGCAGGACGTTCCTGTCGGAGCGAGCCCTGGAAAAGGCGGTTCCGAGCTTCCGGAGCGGTGAGGCAGTCTCTGTCTGCATTGACACCACCCCCGAACGCGACACTTGCCGATGGTTCGTCGGCACGGGACCTGCGCCCGATCGTCGGAATGATCGTAACGGCATGTCATTGCATCGTTCTCGGTGCGTACACCCGATGCGACCGGCATCACCCATCCATGACTTCGGCTCGTGCGATGCCGTGTGCTGCACATGTGGCACCGACCCCCTGTGGCGGTGCCACATGTGCAGCGACCTGACGGTAAGCAATCTTCACGCCAATCGCAATACAATCTTTTTCCAATTTCCCCCGAATTGGAAAGGAATAGTGTTTAGGCTAACCTGACGCCCATGGAGACAACCCCTGGCAGGCTGGGCGATTATGTGCTGTCCCGTCGACGTGGCCTCGGGATGACGCGCGACGCGGTACGTGCCGCCGGCGGACCGTCCGACACTCGCCTCGCCTCGATCGAGGAGGGCACCGGCCCCGCACCGACCCCGTCGACGCTCCGGAAACTCGATACGGCGCTGCAATGGACACCGGGTTCGGCCGCCACGGTCCAGCGCGGCGGCACGCCGACCGAACTCGTCTCGAGTTCCGAACCGGCAACATTCACAGGGGTATCGCAAGTCGCGGTCGCCGCCGACGAACTGGCGAACCTGATCGGCGCGACCGACCGTCTCGAAGCGGAGATGCGATCACAGCACCGGACCGCGGAGGTGGACGGCGCGCTCGCAAACCTGCGCGTAGCGGTGTCCGCACTCGCCGGCCGGTGGGCAACCGATCTTCTGGAACGGAACGCCGGCGCGGCCGGGTACGTATCGCCCGTGATCGAACTGGCGATGGGCCACCTCCTCGACGCCCCCGTCGACGGCACCCCGGAACCGGAACGGACCGAACGCCAGTACCGTCGCTGGCTGGCTCAGCGAGATGTGACACTCACAGGCGAACAGCGAGAGCAGTTCGAGAAGCGCCTCGCCCGGCGTCGGGTCTCATGAAAGCGAAGGACCGACCGATGACATCCCCACTGCCCCTGTCGACACGACTCGAACGCCTGTTTCAGACGATGCACAAGAAGGCTGACCAGCCGCAGACCAACGAGTCGGTCGCCACGTCGGCCTCGGCGATGTCGGGCGAATCGATAACGGCAGGTCACCTTCGCGACCTTCGTGCCGGGACCGTTACCGAAACGGACACGTCGGTATTGGTAGCGATCGCAGCGCATTTCAAGGTGCCGGCGGCGTACCTGACCGAACCCGACTGCCACGACATCGACCGCCAATTGAAGGCCGTCCAAGCGATGCGCGACGCCGGGGTCAACTGGATGGCACTGCGCGGTGGCGGCGCCGAGGGGCTGCGTGGAGCCACGAGCGACGACATCACCTCGATCTTGTCCCGCCTACCACGGGAGCACTGAAACGGCCCGCCGGCGTTTCAGATCGTGGTCCCAGTCCACTCAGTCGGGACAACGCCGAGGCGAATCCGCTGCGGGTGATCGCCAACAGGGATTGTCGCCACCTTCTCGCCGGTGTCGAAGTCGATGGCCGACACCGAGTCGGTGGCGCTCTCGGACACGATGCAGTGGGTGCCGTCCCCGTTGATTGTCGCCCAGTACGGCTTGCCGACCGGGACGAGCGGGCCTTCGTCCAAGGTGCCGCGGTCCACGATGGTGGCGTAGTCGTCCATCGTCCCGGCGACGCAGAGCTTGCTGCCGTCCGGACTCATCGACAGACCGTGGTGACGCGAGTCGTTGACCCACGACTTACGCGACGGATCGGTTTCGGGGTTCTTGGGGAGTTCCTTGATTCGCGTGATCGTGTCGCTCGGGATGTCGTACTCGACGAAGCCGTTGAAGAACGACACCTGGAAGTACAGCTTGTCCTCGTTGGGCGTGAACGCAATGGGCCGGACGGAATCCGAGAGGTCCTCGCGACCGAATGCATCCAGGCGTTCGCGCATGTCGATCTTGCGTACACGCTCGAAAGTGGTGGTGTCGGCGATGGTGATGTACCGGTCGCCCTTGGTGAAGTCCAGGAACGGTGCGTCGAGGGGCGTGTTGACCTCGCCGATGGCCATGTTCCAGATGTACTTGCCGTCGCTCGTGTAGAAGTTCTCGTGAGGCTTGTCGCCAGTGGCGAACTGTCCCCGCTCGGTGCCGGTTTCCACGTCGATCACGTGCACCGTATTACTGGTCGAGGCCGACACGGCGACCGTGGTTCCGTCCGGAGACATCGCCATGTGGTCGGCGCGGTGGCCGGAAACCGGGAAACGCCAGTTGATCTCACCCGAGGTGGTGTCGATCGAGACCACATCCGCAAAGCTGGGGCGCGACAGAATGATCGCGTCGCCGTCCGTGGTCGAGTACACGTCGTCGATGTACTGGTCGTTGCCCTCGCCGACCGTATGCCGGATCCCGAGGAAGTAGCCGAGCTTGATCGGATTCGCGTAGATCTCGGCCAGGCGTTCTTCCTTGTCCGGGATCGCGTTGATGCGTCCGATCTTGGAGTACGGCGCGGTCGCCTCGAGGACGTCCGTTGTTCCCTCCCAGTTGTTCCCGACGAACAGCACCTCGCGGAGTCCGCTCCCGGGCGTGCTTGCGGGTTCGGCCACCGCGGGGGCGACGGACAGAACACTCGTCGCGAGGACAGCCACGGCCGCTCGCGTGAAAATGCTTCGAACTTTCGATGGGGAACCAGCTACACGCCTCGCCACGGACGAGCCTCCTTGGGGTACAGAATTGGCATTTGTTGAACATCTGACGGAAGTCAGACAAACCTCGCACACCGTAGACGACGATCACGTGCAGCGGGAGATCGTCGCAAACATTCTGTGACATGTACAGATTTATCGCATTCACCTGCGAGCCTATGTCTACCTCTCGTCAAGACAGGGATCCGTCGGTAATGTCGCCCCGAAACAGAGGAGCAATTGATGCCCGGAATCACCACTGCAGTCGGCGCCGACCACACCCGGATCCTCGGCCTCGGCGTTTACCGGCCCGAACGTGTCGTCCCGAACTCGGAGATCATCGGCCCGATCGATTCGAGTGACGAGTGGATTCAGACCCGCTCGGGAATCAAGGAGCGCCGGTTCGCCGGCGACCACGAGACGATCGTCAGCATGAGCGTCGAAGCGAGCAAGCAGGCTCTCGCTGCGTCGGAACTCACCGCGGACCAGATCGACTGTGTGGTGCTTGCCACGTCATCGATGATGGTTCTCGGCCCCTCGGCCGGGGCTGTGGTCGCAACCGAACTGGGCATGTCCGATTGCCCGGCGTTCGACGTGTCCGCCGGGTGCGCCGGTTTCTGCCACGCCCTGTCCACAGCTTCGGACATGGTTCGTGCCGGCACCGCACAGCATGTCCTGGTGATCGGCGTCGAACGGCTGACCGACCTGCTCGACCCCACTGACCGGTCCACTGCCTTCATTTTCGCCGACGGCGCCGGTGCCGCCGTGATCGGCCCGTCCGAGGTGGAAGGTATCGGCCGCGTCGCCTGGGGCTCGGACGGTAGCCAAACCGCCGCCATCCAGCAGGACAAGGATTTCAAGACCTATTTCGCGGAAGTTGCGGAAGCGGAGGCCTCGGGCGGGACATCGGAGCGCCCCTACATCCGAATGCAGGGCACAGCAGTGTTCCGGTGGGCCGCAACATTCATCGAGAAGGCATGCCGCGCAGCGGTGGAGAAGTCGGGTGTCGCAATGGACGACCTCGATGTGTTCGTTCCCCACCAGGCCAACATCCGCATCACCCAAGCATTGACTCGCGCCCTCCACATGCCTGAGCGGATCGTGGTGGCCGAAGACATCGTGGAAACCGGCAATACGTCCGCAGCATCCATTCCCATGGCGATGGAGCAGTTGCTGCGCACCGGCCAGGCGAAACCTGGTGACACCGCCCTGCTGATGGGCTTCGGCGCCGGGCTCTCGTACGCCGGCCAGGTGGTCACCATGCCCCCGATAGCCCCGCAGTAGGACGTCCTAACGCTCGCTCTGCTCGTACACCTGGTCGGGCGGCCCGACGATCAACGGATCAGGCGGCCCGACCACATCGGTGTTCTTCGTCGGGTAGTCGAGGCTCGACAGAACCCACTGCATCGCGGCGATGCGGCCACGCTCTTTGTCGTTGCTGCGCACCACGATCCAGGGCGCGTGCTCGGTGTCGGTCCTGTCGAACATTGCTTCCTTGGCACGTGTGTAGTCGTCCCATTTGTCGAGCGACGCCAGATCCGTGGGGCTCAGCTTCCACTGCCGCACCGGATCGATCACCCGGATCAGAAACCTCGTACGCTGCTCGGCCCTCGACACCGAGAACCACAACTTCACAAGATGAATCCCCGCATCGGTGAGTAGCTTCTCGAGTGGTGGTGTCTGCTCGATGAACTCCTCGTACTGCTCGTTGGTGCAAAACCCCATCACACGTTCCACCACGGCGCGGTTGTACCAGGACCGGTCGAACAGCACGATCTCCCCGGCCGATGGCAGCTCACTGATGTAACGCTGGAAATACCACTGGGTGCTCTCGCGCTCAGTGGGCTTCGACAACGCCACAACACGCGCCCCGCGGGGATCGAGATGCTGGGTGAACCGTTTGATGGTGCCGCCCTTCCCCGCAGCGTCCCGGCCCTCGAACAACACCACGACTCGTTGACCGGTGTCCTTCACCCACGACTGCATCTTGAGCATCTCGATCTGCAACGACCGGATCGTGGACTCGTATTCTTCCCGGCTGAGCAACTCGCCATAGGGATAGTCCTGCTTCCAGGTATCCACTTCTGCACCGCCGGGGCCGAGAAGGACCACGTCGTCGTTCAACTCCCGCACGCTGAGTCCGCCCAGGTCGTCGAGCAAATCGGCGTCCGCGAGTGCCTTCCGAAGGGTATTACGCGTGGCCCGAGAACGGCCGGCACCGTGTGGAGTCCGGTGAAACGCCTTGATCGCGTCCTCTGCGGACATGGTCTTCGGTTCGTTCGTCACCGACGCTCCCTCCATCGAACCGGTCGGATTGCGAGGTCGGTTACTCCAATGCTCCGACCGACTGAGGGCACAGTTCCTGGCGGGACTTGTTCCAGAACACCAGAAGTTCCCCGGTCGGCGCATCCGGATGGTCCACCCTCGCGGTGTCGAGGAAGTCGAACGAGATCCGGCCCGGCGTTTTCGAGATCGCACACGCCTGCAAACTCAGTTTCGCTGCTGCCGGAAACCCGATATCTCTGGCGAACGACCCGTAGGCGCCCGAGTTCACAAATTGCTCGAGATTGGCACCCCACGTGTTGTAAGCGGACTGCAGATCGAAGTTGCACGGTGCACCGAACAGTTCCGCACACGTCGTGGGCTGCCCCCCGATCGAATACTCGGCGTCGGCCAGCGTGCGCACTTTGGTGTCTTCCTCTTCACGGTTGAAGTACATCCACACGGCAACGACCGCCACCACGACAACGATCACAATGACGAGGCTGTACACGAACCTTCCGAAACGCTCCACCACGCACCATTCCGTTCGTCAGCGAAAACTCAGGGCTGGTGCCATTCATCCTGCCTGATCAGCGCTGCCGGGTCAGCCGTTTCGGTCCTCGCGCCTGTGAGTGGTTTGCGAGCCCAGAGACTCGTTGACCACTCACAGGGCCTGCCCTCAAGGTTTTCAGGACCTCGTGCTGCACGAGGAGCACACGGCCCACCGGCACTCCGAGAATTCCCGCTGTGTCGTACGTGGACAAACCGTCGATCATGCGCAGCATGACGACCTCGCGCTCCAGCGGTTCGAGACCCTGAAGGAGGCCGGAGTCGGGACCGCCCGGCTCGATTCCCGACTTCACCGCGAACTCACGCAATGTCCCGTATACGCGGCGCAGTGGGTGCTTCGCCCGTGCCAGAGTCGAGAGCTCCGGTGCCACCACCAGGCAGGCTTCCCGAGCCAGTATCTCCGCGGTCCGAGTAGCGCCTGACTCATCGGTCACCCGGGCCCGGAAGTACCGAACGATTCGGGGCCACAACACGTCGAGCGCACGTTCGACTGCTCCCCGACCGCCGGAACCAGCGTCGGCTACCACCGTCCGCAGTTCCTCGCCCTGAACGCTCATGCCGTCCGACCCCGATCGTGATCACGTGCGCTATTACCTGCACGTTCAATCGTGACGCAGCTCGTGCACACCCACATCAGGCTCAGCACCGAGATTCGTCTCAGGGTTTTCACCCTGTGGTCGGAGCCCGGCCGGTACTCAGGTGCCGTCCCCCAAGGACTACAGTTCCGGCCTACGCCTGAGGTTCTTGGTCTGACCACGCTTTTTCTTGGACTCGAGTCGTCGACGCTGAGACCCCTTGGTGGCGGTCGTCGGACGACGCTCCCGCGGCTCGGTGAGCAACGCTGAACGCAGCAGAGCCGCAAGCCGCGACCGGGCCGACCGGCGATTCCGCAACTGGGAGCGGGTCTCGGAAGACACGACCGTAATCACACCGTCGACCAACCTCGAATGCAATCCATCCTGCAAACGCTCACGCTGGGACGCCGACAGCGTCGACAACGTCAGCAGATTCAGGCCCAACTCCACGCGCGAATCGGTGGTGTTCACTCCCTGACCGCCCGGCCCGCCGGCCCGCGAGAACCGCCAGATCAACTCGGCAGCCGGCACGGTCAACGAGCGAGTGACCTCGAGATCCGAACTCACCTCCCTGCGCGACTCCTTGCCCGCCTCGTTCATACAGGCCTCGTCATAGTTCGTCCCATCCAAGTCGTCAGCCGCTCCGAATTGCTCTCGACAGTGCGCTACCGCACACCCCTACCGCAGAGAGGCAATCCCCTCATGAACGTCACAACCCGTGTCCTCGCGCTCGCCGCAAGCTCGTCCCTGGTGTTGCTCGGAGCGGCCTGTTCGTCGGACGATACGTCAACGGAGGACACCGGAGCGTCAGCAACGACATCCGCGGCGATGACGAGCGAATCGGACTCCGGAGAAATGACGTCGGGCGCCACCGCAGATCCTGCCGCGAACCTGGTCGGCCCCGGCTGCGCCGAATACGCGGAGACCGTTCCCGAGGGTCCAGGATCGGTGGCCGGCATGGCACAGGACCCGGTTGCCGTGGCGGCATCCAACAACCCGATACTGACGACCCTGACCTCCGCTGTTTCGGGCGGGCTGAATCCTGACGTGAACCTGGTCGACACGCTGAACGGAGGCGAATTCACCGTGTTCGCGCCGGTCGACGAGGCATTCGCGAAGATCGACCCCGCCACCATCGAGACATTGAAGACCGATTCGGCGATGCTCGAAAGCATCTTGACCTACCACGTGGTGCCCGGCCAGATCGCCCCCAGCGACATCGAGGGCGAGCATGCCACCGTCCAAGGCGGCACCGTGAACGTCACCGGATCGGGTGACGACCTGAAGGTCAATGAGGCAGGCGTGGTCTGCGGTGGCGTTCAGACAGCCAACGCCACCGTGTACCTCATCGATTCGGTTCTCATGCCCCCGCAGTAACATCTGCTCCGAGCACACGACGCCTGTCGGTATCCATGCGTTACCGACAGGCGTCGTGTCGTGTTGCTCGCAATTCCACCGAACCTCCAGCGCCCCATCCGAATCCCTGGCCGCTACGAATCCACTGTATGGAGCAGATTGAGCGTAGAAGTGTCGCAGTGATCGGTAGCGGAGTGGCCGGATTGACCGCCGCATACGTCCTGTCTCACCACGACCGGGTGACCCTCTACGAGGCAGACACACGACTCGGCGGTCATGCCCACACCCACAGCATCGAACTCGACACCGGCGCGACCGTCAACGTGGACACCGGATTCATCGTCCACAACGACCGGACATACCCAACCCTCCTGCGACTCTTCGCCGAACTCGACGTCCCCACGCAGGACTCCGACATGTCGATGTCCGTCCGAGACGACGAGACCGGCCTCGAGTACGCCGGTGCGAAAGGTGCGACAGGACTGTTCCCCGGCCCACGGAACCTCGTACGCCCGCGCTACTGGCGCATGCTCGGCGAGGTCCTACGTTTCCACCGACGAGCACGAGCTCTCCTCGACAGTCCTGATACCGGCGCGACCCTCACCGAGTTCCTGGACCAGAACGGATTCAGTCGATACTTTGTGAGGCATTTCATGACCCCACTCGTTGCCGCGGTGTGGTCGTGCGACCCGGACACCGCGGGTCACTACCCGGCTCGATACCTGTTCACGTTCCTCGACCATCACGGCATGCTGTCGGTGTTCGGTTCCCCCACGTGGCGGACTGTGACAGGTGGGTCCACACGGTACGTGGAACGCATCGTCGCCCACATCGACGAAATTCTGGTCGGTACCCGTGTGCAGCAGGTTGTTCGGGACGACCACACCGTAGGCGTAGTCGACGACAGCGGGGAGGTCCGATACTTCGATGCCGCGGTGGTCGCCGTACACCCGCATCAGGCGCTTGCCCTTCTCGCCGAACCCACCGAGCAGGAATCAGAGGTTCTGGGGGCCATGCCCTACTCGGAGAACCGCGCGCAGCTGCACACCGACACCTCGTTGCTCCCCCGCGCGAGGCAGGCACGTGCGTCCTGGAACTACCTCACACCTGCCGAAGACCACAGCTCCGGCGTGGTGGTCACCTACGACATGACGCGCCTGATGCGCCTCGACTCCGGCGGGGACCGCAGGTTTCTGGTCACCCTCGGTGGGGCACATCTCGTGGACCCGTCGACCGTGATCGCCGAGATGACCTATGAGCACCCGCTCTACACCCCGGGCTCCGTTGCCGCACAGGCGCGACTGCCCGAACTCGACTCCGACACACTCGCATTCGCCGGCGCTTACCACGGGTGGGGATTCCACGAGGACGGCGCACGCTCCGGCCTGCGCGCCGCCGAACGGATCGGCGGCACGTGGGACACCTCCGCCCTGTCGCCCCAATCGTCGAGTGCGCTTTCATCGGAGGTGACGGTATGACCACCGCCGCCGCAATCCCGTCGATCTACGCCACCACAATCCGGCACACTCGTACCGAACCCATCCACAACAGCTTCGAGTACACCAGCAACAGCTGGTACATCGATCTCGACGACGTGCCCGTCCTGCCCCGTTGGCTCCGGCTATTCGCCGGGTTCCGGCCGGAAGACCATCTCGAGCCAACTACGGACGGCACCCCGGACACGTTGCGCGGACGAGTCGATACCTTCCTCGCCTCGCGCGGTGTTTCCCTGGGCGGTGGTCGCATCACGGCCCTGCTCAACGCCAGAGCTCTCGGCTACGTGTTCGACCCTCTCACGCTCTACTGGTGTCATGAGGTCGACGGCACACTGCGCTGCGTCGTCGCGGAGGTGCACAACACCTACGGTGGGCGCCACAGCTACCTTCTCGAACCCGACGAGACCGGACGTGCATGCGCCGACAAGGAATTCTATGTCTCGCCGTTCAACGACGTGAGTGGCCGGTACGAGATGCGACTGCCCGAACCCGGGGACACTCTCACGTCCACAGTGGTGCTCCATCGCGAAGGCCATTCGCCCTTCTCGGCCACCGTGCACGGGACGCGACACGACGTCACCACGGCAACCGTGCTGAAAACCCAGCTCCGCACCCCGCTGGCACCGCTGGTGGTGTCGGCGCGCATTCGCTTGCAAGGGATCGCGTTATGGGCTCGCGGACTGCCCGTGGTGCCGCGACCCACAGTTCGCAGACGGGAGACTGTTCAATGACCCATCCGCAACCGAACACGATGCACGACGCACCGGTTTCCGGGGGCGCAAACTCCGAGTTCGCGGATTCGACGCCCGTTGTCGATGCGGTGACATGGCCGGGGCTCTGCGACGTACCGACCGGGTTGCGCGCCACGGCCGCGGCGAAGGTCGCCGACCGTCTGTTCCGTCGTGCCGCCGGTCACCTCGACGTCCGAATCGAGTATCCCGACGGCACCCTAGTCGGGGTAGACCACGACAGAACCATTCTGCCCCGCATGATCATTCGCAAGCCCGACGCGTTCATGCGCCGGGTCGGTCGCGATGGCCTGATCGGATTCGGCGAGTCGTACATGGCCGGCGAGTGGACATCCCCGGACCTTGCCGGTGTGCTCGGTGTTTTCGCGTCTCGGATGGCAAACCTGATCCCACGCCCCCTACAGGCCCTGCGTGGGCTCTACGTGTCCCGGCATCCTTCTCAGGAAATCGGGGCCGAGCAGAACACTCGCTCCAACATCTCCCGGCACTACGACCTGTCGAACGAGTTGTTCGCGCTGTTCCTCGACGAGACAATGACCTATTCGAGCGCGCTGTTCGCGTCCAACCCCACGAAAGTGAGACAGGCCGGCAAGGTGTCCGTGCTGCGAGCGCCGGTCCCACAGACTTCGCACACCGCAGACGATCTACTGCCGGCGCAGCGCCGAAAGATCGATCGCCTGTTGGACGCAGCAGGTGTTCGACGGGGCACCCGCCTGCTCGAGGTCGGAACCGGGTGGGGCGAGCTGTGCATTCGTGCTGCCGAGCGCGGCGCCGTGGTGCGGTCGGTGACGCTGTCGAGTGAGCAGCAGCGCCTTGCCCGAGAGCGCGTGGCGGAGGCCGGGTATTCGGAGTCCGTTCGCATCGATTTGCTCGATTACCGCAGTGTCGACGGCGAGTACGACGCCATCGTGTCCGTCGAGATGATCGAAGCAGTGGGACACCAGTACTGGGAGACCTATTTCCGGACTCTCGACGATCTCCTCGCACCCGGCGGACGGGTTGCACTGCAAGCGATCACGATGCCACACGACCGGATGCTGCGAACCCGCAACACCTACACCTGGATACACAAGTACATCTTCCCCGGCGGATTTCTGCCTTCCACCGAGGTGATCGAGTCGGTCACCGAACGCCACACCGCATTGCGTGTGCGCGAACGCCTCAGCATGGGCCAGCATTACGCGGAAACCCTCCGGCTGTGGAAGGAGCGGTTCGGCGCCCACAGCACGCAAGCGGAATCACTCGGCTTCGACGAGACTTTTCGTCGCATGTGGCACTTCTATCTGTCCTACTCCGAGGCCGGATTCCGCTCGGGATACATCGATGTTCAGCAGATCGTCCTCGAGCGAGACTCGTACGACCACTCGAGGTCGCAATCATGGCCATGAACGGTTTCTCGTGGAGTCAGCTTGTCGCGGTGTCGGCGGCCAGCCTTCTCCTACTCGCGATTCTTCAGCTCGGTACGTTCGTGGTCGGCAAACGCATCGGCCGATACAACGTGGTCGATGTCTCGTGGGGTCTCGGTTTCGTGCTCGTTGCGTTCGCAGCAGCGGTGATCGGAGACGGCGACGGGATACGCAAGGGGTTGTTGTTCGTCCTCGTCGCGGTGTGGGGACTGCGACTGTCCTGGCACATGCACCACAAGTCTGCAGGCAAAGGCGAAGACCCCCGCTACGTGGAGATGCTCGACCGCGCAGGTGGCAACTCGACGGCGGTGGTGCTGCGGAAGATCTTTCTCACGCAAGGGCTCGCACAATGGTTCGTTTCACTGCCCCTGCAACTGTCGGCGATCCTCGGACCGGCGAGGGGTATCGGCATGCTGATCGCCGTTCTCGGCATGCTCGTGTGGACAGTGGGAGTGGTCTTCGAAAGCGTCGGTGACCGACAGCTCGCGCAGTTCAAATCCAACCCGGCACACAAGGGCAAGATCATGGATACCGGGCTCTGGGCCTGGACGCGGCACCCGAACTACTTCGGCGACGCCTGCGTGTGGTGGGGCCTGTGGCTCGTCACCGCCAGCGTGTGGCCAGGAGCCCTGACCGTACTTTCGCCCGTGATCATGACCTGGTTCCTCGTGGTCGCCACCGGCGCAAAGTTGCTCGAAAGGTCGATGTCACAGCGACCCGGATACCGGGACTACCAGCAGCGCACCAGCTTCTTCATCCCACTACCGCCCACTCGTAAGGAGGCGAGGTGGCTACCATGACTGCACTGGCGACACCCCGCTTCGTCCCGTGCACGTCACGTCTCGGGCGGCGTGACGCTAGGCTGTGCATCGATGGACGGACATGGTTCGATGACGGGCGTCGACAAGGATACGAACACCGTGACCCTGACGACGTTGCTCGCACGCATTGCGGACGGCGAAAGAGACGCGTTCAGCGACTTCTACGGACGCACCAGCCCCCGCGTCTACGGCATGGTGCTGCGGGTGCTGCGCGATCCGGGCTACAGCGAGGAGACCACTCAGGAGGTCTACCTTCAGGTCTGGAAATCCGCGGGCATGTTCGATCCGAGACAAGGTTCCCCGTTGTCGTGGCTCATCACCTTGGCGCACCGCCGGGCGGTGGATCGGGTCCGTTCGGAACAGTCCGCATCCGACCGCGAAGCCGTCTACGGCGCTGCCAGCTGGTCCGGCCCGTTCGACTCGGTATCCGAGGAGGTCGGTCGCCGCGGAGACGGCAGCAAAGTCACCGACTGCATGCAGACGCTCAGCGACGTACAGAAGAAATCTCTCGGGCTGGCGTACTACGGTGGCCTGACCTACCGAGAGGTCGCGGAACAACTTTCCGTAGCCTTGCCGACTGTCAAGTCACGAATACGAGACGGTCTGATCCGACTCAAGCAGTGTTTGGGGGTGCAGTTCGGTGAATGAACACAGCAGCGAACTCCTAGATCTCGCGCCCGCCTACGCTCTCGACGCCGTCGACGACGCCGACAGGCGCGAAATCGACAATGCAGTGGAAACCGCGCACCCGGAAATCCGGGCCGACTTCTCCTCAGCGGTGCGCGAGGCCCAGGAAACGATGGCAGCCTACTCGGCGACTACCGCGACGCGACCACCTGCGCGGCTGCTCGATCGAATCCTGAAGTCGATATCCGAAACGGACGCGACGCCCACCCCTCGGCTCGAGAGTCTCGAAACGTCGGAACCGACAGACCTGGACCGTGCGCGCGCTCGACGAAATCGTATTCTGGTAGCCGTCGGTGCCGCGGCCGCCGTGGTGGTCATTGCTGTCGGTGGTACCGCCATCACGCAGCAATTCCAGTCCACGCCGTCCGAACCGATGACCGCGCAGATCATGGCGGCAGACGACGTGCGGACGACCACGGCCGAAATCGGCACCGGCGGTTCGGCCACCTTCGTATACTCGCAGGAGATGAACGCGGGCATGCTCGTGATGAACGACGTCGCCCCACCCGAATCCGATTCGGTGTACCAGATGTGGCTACTCGGCGCCGGTGACCCCGAATCCGTCGGAATCATGGGCCAAGACGATGTGGGCCCTTCGACCACCGCGGTCATCGAGAACCTCGATCAGGCAACCACACTCGGGTTCACTCTAGAACCCGCCGGCGGCTCACCGCAGCCGACGAGCGATCCATTCGCAGCCATCAGCTTCACCTGAGCGGCTGGGCCTACGGCCTGACGGCCCGGCCTCACGTCACCAGACGACCACGCGGTGCGATGATGACACGGCTCGGTGTGACCGCGTTGGCTTCGTCGGCCTGGACTGCCGCCTGCTCAGGGCCGATACCGACCAGCTCGAGGGACTTACGAAGGTAGTTGCGATACGCATCGAGAATCTCTGCGTACTGCGGGTCGCTGTAATAATCCTTGGACGGCAACGCGATTCCGGTGGGATGGACGAATCCGATGTGCTTGCTCGCATCCTGAAAGTCGGCACCCGACGCGAGGCTGAACAGGATCGCTCCACCGTCCACCGCATCCTCGTGCACGAACCGGACTACGTCCTGTGTGGACTCGATGGAGTCGACTTCTTCGAGCTCGGGAATCAGTGGGGCGTAGCCGACTTCGTCGATCGCCTTCTCGTCCATCGCCGATTGATACAGAGCCCCGATCTTCGCCCGGTCCGAATCCGCGTCGCCGTTGCCGAGGTCGTCGGCAGCGCTCTCCGCGATACCGCGCTGCGTATCGAGGCTTTTGTCCTGCAACTGGGTGAAGATTCCGTAGCCGGCCTCGTCGGCGGGGATCTCCGTCTCGGCGATCCAACTTCCCGTTGACGAAGGCGTAGAGGTCGTCGCACGGCGCGACGTCGGTATCCAATTCACCGATATCGAACGCCGGCGGACTCTGGGACACACATCCCGCAAGAGTCAGCATTACAGTCGCGGCCGCGACCGCAATGCCCCACCGTCCACGTCCGATCAACGCCATCTTTTTCCCGTCCCCGAGCCGGTCTCGTTACCCGCACAAAATACCCGCGTTCCGGTCGCGACGAACGGAACCGGCGGTAGCGTCGGAGGCCACGGCATTCCCCAGTAGAGCTTGATCCGCAAACGTGATCCGAAGGAACCACGATGGCAGGAAAGAACGCGACGCCCGCGGTGGAGTTACAGGTCGGTGAGCGGTCCGTGCGAATCTCGAATCCGGACCGCATCTACTTTCCGGCCACCGGAACGACCAAACTCGATCTGGCCCACTACTACCTGAGCGTCGGCGACGGCATCGTGAACGCTCTTCGTGAGCGCCCCTGCATGATGCACCGGTTCCCCGACGGGCTCGACGGCGACAAGGTTCACCAGAAGCGCCTGCCCCGCGGTGCTCCCGATTGGATCCAGACTGCGCACGTCGAGTTTCCTCGGTACGGCCGTCATGCCGAGGAGCTGTGTGTCACCGAGGTGGCCGCCGTGATCTGGGCGGTACAGATGTCCACCGTCGAGTTTCATCCCTGGAACTCGAGGCGTGCCGACGTCGAGCGCCCGGACGAATGGCGTATCGATCTCGATCCCATGCCCGAGTGTGGATTCGACACCGTGGCGCGCGTTGCCACAGTGGCCCACGAAGTGCTCGACGAACTCGGCGCCACCGGCTGGCCCAAGACGTCCGGCGGCCGCGGGCTCCACATATACGTACGTATTGCACCGAACCACGGATTCGCAGACGTGCGGCGGGCGGCTCTCGCGTTCGCGCAAGAGGTCGAACGTCGCGCCCCCGACGACGCAACCACCACCTGGTGGCGCAAGGATCGCGATCCACACCACGTCTTCGTCGACTACAACCAGAACGCCCGCGACCACACCATCGGCGCCGCGTACTCGGTACGTGGAATCCCCGAGGCCACCGTGTCGACACCCGTCCGCTGGGACGAAATCGACGACCTCGACCCACGAGATTTCACCATCGACACCGTCCCGGCCCGGTACGCCGAGCTCGGGGATCTCCACGACGGTATCGACGACGCCGTGTTCGACCTCGCCCCACTGCTCGCCTGGGCGGACCGATGAAGGGGCCTCCGGCCCCTGTGAGCGGCTGACGAGTCTCTGGACTCGCTAACCACTCACAGGGGGCGTAACGATTCGGCCAGATCGGTGGACATACCATCGAACTCCCCGACCGAAGGAACGAACACCGTGACTCGAACGCCTACCTCCACCCGAACCAGATGGCCCTGGGTCGCCGGTGGTGTGGTTGTCATGGTGGCACTCACAGGGTGCACGGATTCCGACGAGCTCGCTTCTGTAGCCGAATCAGCACCCGCTGCGGCGGTCACCACCGCGACGGGCACGACCAGCACTGTCGTTCCCACGTCGGGAGCTCCTGAACCGGGTACAACCCTTCAGTTGGCGGTCTCACCCGGAGTGGAATCCGGTTCCAGTGCGGAAGCCGCCCTTGCGCAGCTGAACTCCCTGGCGATCAAGGGCCGCGCACCCAAGACCGGATACGACCGAGACCTCTTCGGACAGTCCTGGACCGACGACGTGGATGTCGCCGGCGGGCACAACGGCTGCGACACCCGAAACGACATCCTGCAGCGGGACCTCGTCGACATCACATTCAAACCGGGCTCCGGCGATTGCGCCGTGCAGACCGGCACCCTTCACGACTCCTACACCGCGACAACCATTCCCTTCGTCCGAGGTGCGAACACCTCGAGTGAAGTGCAGATCGATCACGTCGTCGCGTTGTCCGACGCATGGCAGAAGGGTGCACAACAGCTCGACACCCGCACCCGCGAGAACTTCGCCAACGACCCCCGCAACCTGCGCGCCGTCGACGGACCCGCCAACCAACAGAAGTCCGACAGCGACGCGGCGAGCTGGCTACCACCGAACAAGTCCTACCGCTGCGAATACGTTGCCGCACAGGTCGACGTGAAGGCCGCCTACAATCTGTGGGTCACCCCAGCCGAGCACGATGCCATCGAGCGAGTGCTCACCAACTGTGGTGACATGCCCGCACCGCCGCCCCCGGCCACCACCGCCCACACACCGGCACCCACACCGGTTGCCGAACCAGCGCCGGTGATCGACGAAGCACCACTCGGACCGTTCCCGAACTGCGCCGCCGCGCGGGCAGCAGGAGCCGCACCCGTGTACGCCGGCTCTCCCGGCTACTCGCGGAAGATCGACGGCGATGGCGACGGAGTCGGCTGCGAGTAACGAGAGTTTCATCTAACCCAGGCGCAGTGAGTCTTTCGTGATCTCGTCGACGGAAGCCAACCCACTGAGCCCCATCGTCAGGTCGAATTCGGCGATGAGGTTGGCGGTGACGTCACGGACACCGTCCTGGCCGGCGAGCGCCAGCCCATACAGGTGGGGGCGGCCGAGAGTGACCGCATCGGCGCCGAGCGCCAATGCCTTGAACACGTCTGCACCGGTTCGGATTCCGCTGTCGAGGATCAGCGGCACCGCACCGTCGACGACGGGCGCGATGTCGGTGAGGGCGTCGAGCGAGGCGACTGCACCGTCGACCTGGCGTCCGCCGTGGTTGGACACCACGATTCCGTCCATGCCGATGTCCACCGCGCGCCGTGCGTCGTCGGGATGCAGCACGCCCTTCAAGAGCACGGGCAACGACGTCCGTTCGCGCACCGTCTCGAGGTCGTCCCAGCCCAGTGACGGACGTGAATAGATGTCGAGGAAGGTTTCGACGGCGGCGCGCGGCTCCGGGGAACGGATGTTGTCGAGGAACCGACCGGGGAATCGGCGAGTCATCGACAGCAGTGACCGCACCGCGCCGAGCGTCACCTCGACGTCCGCCTTCGGCAATGCGGAAGCGATGCGCTCACGAACGACGCGCATGAACACCGGGTCCGACGTGTACTGGGCGATGCCTTTCCCCTGGGCAAACGGCAACGAACCCAGGTTCAGATCCTCGGGACGCCACCCCAACATGGTCGTATCAAGGGTGACGACCACGGCGTCCGCACCCATGTTCTCGGCACGTTCGAGCAGACTGTCGACCAAATCGTCCTCTGTACTCCAATACAGCTGGAACCAGCGCGGCGCGTCACCCATCGCGGCCGCGCTCTCCTCCATCGGTGCGCTGCCCTGATTCGAGAAGATGTACGGCACACCCAATTCGGCCGCGGCCGAGGCGATCGCGACGTCCGCCCCCGTCCCGGCCAGTTCCGCCGCACCCACCGGGGCCAACAACACGGGAGCAGGCAATCGCTTGCCGAACAGATCGACACCGATGTCGCGATCGGAGACGTCCCGCAGCACTCGGGGAACGATCTGCCACCGGTCGAAGGCGTCCCGGTTGGCCTGCGCGGTCTTGCCCAGCCCCGCAGCGCCGTGGACGTACGCCCACCCCTTCGCGCTCATCTTCTGCTTCGCTGCGCGCTCGAGGGTGCCGAAATCGGTGGGCACCGTCGGCCGACGCCCCAGCACGCCGTCGCGATAGATGGCGCTCTGCCGCTCGCGACCGGCGCCCGCCGGAGCCTTCTCGACCGTCACCGTTTCACCGTCCCGTACACACTATTTCGCGGCGTCCCAAAGCTCCTGCATTCCGGTCAGAATCTCCTCTGCCTTTCCGAGGCCACCGAGATGACTTTCGCCCGGCATCGGGAAGAACTTGGCGTCGGGCAGCAAGGAGACCATGTGCTCGCCGTGACGATAGGGAATGATGTGGTCGCAGTCGCCGTGCCACCAGAAGACCGGCGTCTTCACATCACCGACGCGGAATCCCCAGTAGTGAGCGAAGAGCACAATGTCCGCGAACGGTGCCGACATCTGCTTGCGACCGCCGTTGAGCAGGTCGTCGAGGAACATTGCCTTGAACTCGGGGCGCGCAAGCAAGCGCCGATCTCCGGCAGGCGATGCCAGCCCGTACAGGTCGATGATCGGCGACGCAAACGGACGTGCCAGACGGATCACCGAGCTGGCCGCGGCGCCGATCGGCGCACCGCCGGCAGCAAGCGCCGGCGCCAACAGCCCTCCGAGATCGACGAGTCCGCCGCTGATTGCGTCGGGACCCTTCGACGGAGCGACGCCACCGAGAACTCCCACGGCCATCACACGATCCGGCATGGCATAGGCGGAGGCCAGCGCGTACGGCCCGCCGCCCGAGAGACCGACGACGGCCATCTTGTCGATGCCGAGCGTATCCGCCACGGTCTCGAGGTCAGAGGCGAAATCCAGTACCGACTCGTAACGGTGCGACGTGGACGAACCCACCCCCGGTCGGTCGATGCCGATGAGGCGGATGTTCTCGCGTTCCGCGAACGCGCGCGCCTCCATCGGAACCTGACGTCGCGCGCCAGGTGTTCCGTGCAGCCAAAATATTGCTCTCCCGTGTGCCGATCCGAACTCGGCGAATCCGAGGCGCCGACCCTCGCCGACCGCAATGGTGCCCTCCAGCTTGGGGCGTGCGATATCAACCATGCGGACAGCATTGCACGTGAGGCTCATCACCTCTGCGCGAGGTTGTCTGTACGGCCACACCGTCCCGATCGGCGGCGCATCATGTAGGCATGTCCGCACGGGTGCAGACGCACGACATCTATTCGCAGGCGACCTTGTCGACGGTCATGCCGTCCGCTCTCGCCGCTCTCGGGGCGCCGGACGAACCGAACGTCCTCGAACTTCCGTCCGCCACGCGGATAGTGGTTCTCCTCGTCGACGGCCTGGGCTGGAATCTCCTCCGTGAACACGAGGCCGACGCACCGTTCCTCTCCGGGCTCACCGGGAGGCCCATCCGCGCCGGATTCCCCACGACGACCGCGACGAGCATCGCGTCTCTGGCCACGGGCCTGCCGTCGGGCGAACACGGCATCACCGGCTACCAGTCGTACGTCGGCGAGGTGCGCGGGGTGTTGAACTGGTTGTCGTGGCGCCGAGCGGGTGATCGACGCGACGAAGTCGAGCGTCTCGTCCCGGAGCGGACACAACCCAGCGAGACCGTCTTCGAACGTGCTGCGGCAGCAGGGGTTACCACCACATGCGTGGTACCTGCGAAGTTCGACGGCACCGGACTCACCCGCGCCGTCCTCCGCGGTGCGGCGTTCACCGGCTCGATCACGCACGGCGACCTCGTCGCCCACACCGCGGCCACGGCAACGTCCGCCGATCGCACCCTCACCTATTGCTACATCAGCGAACTCGACACCATCGGGCACGTATACGGACCGGGCACCGCACCGTGGCGGCACCAATTACGCCTGGTCGATCTATTGGTACGCGAACTCGCCGACGCACTCGGCCCGGCCGTGCGCCTGTACGTCACCGCCGACCACGGCATGGTCACCGTGCCGGAGGAGGACAAGGTGGACGCGGACACCGCCGCAGAACTCACGAAAGGAGTCCGAGCACTCGCCGGCGAGCCGAGGTGCCGGCATGTGCACACCAGGCCGGGCGATACCGACGCAGTCGCCGAACGATGGCGATCCGTGTTCGGCGACCAGATGTGGATCGGAACCCGGGCCGAAGCCGTCGCGGCCGGCTTGTTCGGTTCACGAGTCACACCCGAAGCCTCCGGCCGGATCGGAGATGTTGTTGCCGTGGCGTGTGGCCGAACCGCTGCGGTCCGCAGAAAAGCCGAGTCACGGCTGTCGGCACTCCCAGGCCACCACGGCGGGCTCACCGACGACGAACTGCTGATCCCCCTGCTTCACACCTGATCAGGCACCAGGTCCGGTGAACGTGTTGTCCGCTCCGGTGTTGATCTTCGGCGCACCGGCACCGGATCCCCAGTCGACGAAATTGTTCGAACCCGTGACCTCGAGAACTCCAATAGTCCTGCCGGCCAGATGGTTGTCGTTGCCGTCGAGATCCACAGCGACGACGTCGTCGACCTCGATCTTGTTTCCGCTCCCGGACACGTTCAGACGCTCGGCCCGGCTCCCCATCATCGTCACGACATTTCCGCGAATCTCGGCGGTACCGACGTTTTCCACGGAAGTGGTGTTGCTGCGCCCCGACACCGTGAGCGCCCCGGTCTCCGTGCCCGTCACGTTGATGTCCTGACCTGTGACTATCACCGCCTCCGACTGGTCCACCTGCACGGTGGAACCGTTGGCGTCGACGGTCACGGTCCCACACCGGCCACCGAGCACGACGTTGGCGCCGTCACGATCGATCAGAACGTCGCGACCATCGCAATCGGCGCTTTCGTCGAGAGTGACCACTTCGCTCGACGCTCCTGCATCGGCCGCGTCGTTCGCGTCCGCTGTGCTGCACCCGGACAGTGTTCCGGCGAGCAGCACGAACAGCGCCGCAGCGGCACCAGAAAGCTGATTCACGGAGAGCAAGCTAGCAGCGACTCCGTCGATTTTGGGGGAGGGCGCACCGAGTGAACGAACTCGGCCGGAAACCCATAACGGTCCCGCAAACTTTTGGTACGGTGCACACGTTTGGTAGGCAATTGTGATGTTCGACAACTTCGGACATCGGGAACCGTAAAGCACCCGCAGTGGATGCGCACGAGACCTAGGGCGCCCACAGCAGACCAGCTCGAGGGTAGGTAGTCGTGAAACGCAGCAGATCTCTCGCCGTCGCGTCTCTGGCCAGCGTGGCCCTTCTGGCCTTGGCAGCACCCGCATCGGCCAATCCGAATGCGATCAACCCGATTCCCGGCCTCAACGGCACCACCGGCCTCCCACAGCTCACCGGTCCCACGCAGGTCGTCGCACAGCAGACCGGCCTACTCAGCCCCAACAACACGCAGAACACCAATGTTCTGGGCACAGACCTGGGCATCATGTGGGACAACGGCAAGGGCGAGGTCCTGACGGCCTTCGGAGATTCCGCCGGGCTCGGCTTCCCCAACCTGCTCTCGGGCAGCCTGTGGCAGTGGAGCAGCAGCGTCCTCTTCCGCAGCAACGATCGAAACCTCGCCGACGGCATGACCTTCAACAGCACGCCGCGCGGCATCCTCGGGCAGTCGAAAGAACTGATTCCCAGCCCCAAGATCCCGTTCATCGAGATCAGCCGCATCCCCACCGCCGGTATCGCAGTCGGTGACACGCAGGTCATGAGCATGATGTCGGTCAATCATTGGGGCCCGGCAGGAACCTGGGACACAAACCACTCGAGCCTGGTCTTCTCCAACGACAACGGCGAGAACTGGCACGAAGCACCGGAGACCACCCGCCCCAACGAGGGCGGCAACAAGAAGTTCCAGATGAGCGCCTTCGTGAAGTCGGGCGGCTTCGTCTACCAGTTCGGCACACCACCCGGGCGCGGAGGAGCTGCCCACCTGGCCCGCGTGCCCGAAGCCAAGATCATGGACCTCGGAGCCTACGAATACTTCGACGGCAACGGCTGGGTCAAGGGTAAGCCCGAGGCTGCCAAGCCCATCGTCCATGGTGTCGCCGAACTGTCGGTCAAATACAACGACTACCTGGGTCAATTCGTCATGCTGACCACGGACCAGTTCAACTCCGTCGTCATGCGTACGGCCCCGTCCCTCACCGGACCGTGGAGTCCGCCTCGGGTGCTGATCGATACGCGCCAGCTCCCGTCCGCGTACGGCGCATACATCCACCCGTGGTCGACCGGGCGGGATCTGTACTTCCTCACCACGGTGCATTCCAATTACAACGTGCTGCTCATGCGGACCACGCTCTGAGTCCGATCGGCCGCCCGACAGCGTTAGCCTTCCGATCATGGACGCGCACGCTTGGGACGAACGGTACTCACAGAACGACCTGGTGTGGGGCTCGCCGCCCAATGCAGTGGTCGTCGAGCAACTGACGGCACTACCGCATGGGCGCGCTCTCGACCTGGCGTGCGGTGAGGGCCGCAACTCGCTGTGGCTGGCCACGCGGGGATGGCACGTGACCGGTATCGACTATTCGAGCGTCGCGATCGACAAGGCGCGAACACTCGCGTCGCGTTCCCCCCGTTCCGTTCGTGAACGCTTGGACTATCGAACGGGCGATATCACCGACGCCGAATGGGGCGAATCCTATGACCTGGCTCTCCTCATTTACGTCCATCTCCCACGATCTCAACGAAATCATGCTGTGAGGCGTGCCATAGATTCACTGAAACCCGACGGAATCCTCATGATTCTCGGGCACGATTCGAGCAACCTCGAGCACGGTGTCGGCGGGCCACAGGACCCCGAAATCCTTTACACCCCAGAGGATTTGACACACGACCTCGCGGACGCCGTTCGCATCGATATTTCCGAACGTCGACTTCGCGAAACAGAGGCCGGAACCGCTATCGACGCTCTGTTCATCGGGCGCCGCCCAACTCTTGGCACCGAAGTGAATCGGGCGTAACATCTGCAATGTTACCGACGAGTAATAACAACTTGGGCGGTACTCGACACGACAGACCGCACCATCTCACTGGGAGTGACAGAAGACATGGGCCATTACAAGAGCAACGTCCGAGATCTGGAGTTCAACCTTTTCGAGCTTCTCGGCATCGACAAGGTTCTCGAGACCGGGGCGTATGGCGACTTGGACGCCGACACCGTCCGCGAGATGCTGAGCGAAATTCGTCGCCTCGCAGAGGGTCCACTGGCAGAGTCCTTTGCCGACGCCGACCGCAACCCGCCGGTGTTCGACCCCGAGACGCACTCCGTCACCCTTCCCGACTCCTTCAAGAAGTCCTACAAGGCTCTCGAAGATGGTGAGTGGGCGAAGGTCGGCGTTTCCGAGGAGTTGGGCGGCCTTGCCGCACCCAGCTCGGTCACCTGGGCACTCAACGAAATGGTCCTCGGCTCCAACCCGGCGGCACAGATGTACGCCGCAGGCGCCGGCTTCGCACAGGTGCTCTACAACAACGGCACCGACGAGCAGAAGAAGTGGGCTGCAGCGATCTCCGAGCGCAACTGGGGCGCCACCATGGTGCTGACCGAGCCCGACGCC
>JAAZAD010000058.1 GCA_012514505.1 Rhodococcus sp. (in: high G+C Gram-positive bacteria)
GACGCAGGGTCGATGATCGCGCCCGAGATGGCGCGCGTCGCCACCGAACATGTCGTCGGCGTGCACGTCAATGCACTGGTGGCCCCCATCGACTGGACGTCCGAAGACGCGATGGCCGGCCTGACCGACGATGAAATGGCGCGAGTGCAGGGTGATGCGGCCGCATGGGAGGAGCGCTCCGGGTATGCCGTCGTGCAGTCGACGAGACCTCAGACGTTGGCCTACGCGCTGACCGATTCGCCGCTGGGACTGCTCGCCTGGCAACTCGAGTGGTTCGTCGATTACGACCCGACTCGCACAGAGCAGACGCCAGTGGATCGCGATGCAATCCTCACGGACATCACGATCACCTGGCTGACCCGCACCGCTGGATCGGCGGCGCGCATCTACAAGGAGGGTGGCGACGCCTTCTACGGCGGTTCACGCGTCGAAACGCCGACTGCAGTGGCGTCGTTTCCCGGCGATTCTGCGATGCGGACCGTGGCGGAGCGTTCCCTCAATGTCGTGCGATGGACCGAGTTCGACCGAGGCGGGCATTTTGCGTCTCTGCAAGCGCCGGACCTGTTGGTCGACGACATCCGGGCCTTCTGTGCGGCTCTGGAGCGCAAGCGCGCCGCATAGCGGAACTCCAACCCCGACGAATGTCACACACGTTCTACTCAGGCGAACCGGTGTGACATTCGTCGGGGGCGGGGGCCGAGGGGGAGATCAATAATGAAAACGGTTATCGTTACAGAATGGCTGACCGCAACCTCCCCGTCACCGTTCTGTCCGGATTCCTCGGCGCCGGCAAGACGACCCTCCTCAACCACATTCTCGCCAACCGCGAAGGCCTCAGGGTGGCGGTGATCGTCAACGACATGAGTGAGGTCAATATCGACGCCGCGCTCGTTGCAGGCCAGGGGCACTTGGATCGCACCGAGGAGAAGCTGGTCGAGCTCACCAACGGCTGCATCTGCTGCACGCTTCGCGAGGATCTCGTCGAGTCGGTTGCTCGCCTTGCGGCGGATGGGAGATTCGACCATCTCGTCATCGAATCGACCGGAATCTCCGAGCCGATGCCTGTTGCCGCCACCTTCGATTGGGAGTTCGAGGACGGATTCAGCCTCGGCAGCGTGGCTGCGCTGGACACGATGGTGACTGTGGTCGATGCGTCGACGTTTCTCGGTGAGCTGGCCAAGGGGGATCGGCTCGATGCACGGGACCTCGAAGCGGGCGAAGGCGACGAGCGCAGCATCTCCGATCTACTCGTGGACCAGGTGGAATTCGCAGACGTCATTTTGGTCAACAAGACAGACCTCGTGAGCGAACAAGCCGCGGGCACGGTCGAAGCCACGGTGCGTCGACTCAACCCCACCGCAGTCCTGCGGCGAACCGAGAAGGGCGTCGTTCCGCTGGATCAGGTTCTCGGGACTGGGCTCTACAACCCCGAGGCGGCCGCCCAAGCGCCCGGATGGGCGGAAGAGATCGCTGGTGGCCACACCCCGGAGACGGAGGAGTACGGCATTCGCAGCGCCACCTATCGGGCGTCGCGGCCCTTCCATCCTGCCCGGCTCGAGACCGCGTTGGGACAGCTCACCGGCATGCTGCGAAGCAAGGGCTTCTGCTGGGTGGCGAGTCGCCCCGATATTGCTGCCGTCTGGTCTCAGGCGGGCCCGAATCTCGTCATCGAACCCGCGCAGTACTGGCACGCAGCCGACGAGACGCCAGGTCAGGAGATCGTGTTCATCGGTGTGCGTCTCGACCCGGCCGGCCCGGGTTCGGTCCTGGACAAGGCTCTGCTGACGGACACCGAGATGGCGGCGGGGCCGCGCGCATGGGTGAACTTCGACGACCCACTACCGGCTTGGGTGCCGGTTCATCAGCACTGAGTTCGGACCGCTATATGCGTTTCCCGTCCCAGGTCGACACTGCCCAGATCACGACCACGTCGAGGGCGATCACCAGGATTCCCCAGAGGGGGTAGTAGGGCAGCCACACGAAGTTGACGATGATGGAGAGTCCCGCGAGCACGACGGCCGTGACGCGCGCCCAGGTTTTGCCCGTCATCAGGGCGAAAGCGGTGAGGACCACGAGGATGCCCACGATCAAGTGCACCCAGCCCCAGGTGGTGACGTCGAATGCGTAGGTGTAATTGAGGCCCGTCTCGAAGATCTCGTCCGAGGCGATTGCGGCGATTCCCTGCAGAATGGCGAGGATGCCCGCCACCGCCAACAAGATGGCGGCGACCACCGTCGTCAACCCTGCAAACCCTTGTCGCGAGTCGAGAGGATCGGGCGTGACGTACGGGTCCCGGTCAGGTGTCGTTGTCATCGAAGTGTTCCTTCCGTGGGGTCGTCCGGGCGATCCGGCGTAACGATTGCGAAGTTCGGGTCCCCGCGGTCCAGGACGGAGGCGAGGCGTTGGAGCACCGACGGGTCGCCGTCGACGGTGATTCCAGCGTCGGCGAGGGCGTCGGGTGAAACAGTGCCCATCGCAAGGGCAGACAGTGCAGAACTCGGGGTGGTGACGGTCGCGTCCGGGGTCGCAGATCGAAGGTGCGGTCCGTGGGTGAGTACGCCGTTGGACAGTCCGAGTCGGTAGTGCGAATCGGTATCCGTCAGGGTGATCTCGATCGTCAGGTTCTCGTCCCACGCCTTCGGTCCGTCCACCTGGACTGCCATTGCATCGAAGAGCATCTCCGGCGTGAGTTGGGCGACGACGTCCGGCGCGGAGGTCATGGTCGGGGTACCGAACTGCCCGTTGCGCAGTTCCGTCGTCCCGGACAGGTACCAATTGCGCCAGGTCCCGTTCTCGGCGACGTAGCCGAGTTGCTCGTAGGTGTCGGCGAGGAGTTCTCTGGCTCCCGGGTGCGTCGGATCTGCGAACATCACGTGGTTGATTACCTGTGCGACCCAGCGGAAGTCGCCCGCTTCGAAAGATTCCCGCGCTTTGGCGACGACTGCGTCGGCCCCTCCCATGAACTCGACATAACGTTTCGACTGCTCGACGGGTGTGTGCTCCCACAAGCTGGCCGGATTGCCGTCGAACCAGCCGAGATAGCGCTGGTAAACCGCCTTGACGTTATGGCTCACCGAGCCGTAGTAGCCCCGTGCGCTCCACGTGTTCTCGAGCGCGGGCGGAAGCGTGAGCTGCTCGGCGATCTCGGGACCGGTGAGGCCGTGGTTCATCATCCGCAAAGTTTGATCGTGAACGTACGCATACAGATCCCGTTGGGTGGACAAGAACTCGACGATCCGGTCGGTACCCCAGGTGGGCCAATGATGCGACGCGAAAGCGACCTCGACCTCGCTACCGAACAGTGCGATCGTCTCCGACAGGTACTTCGCCCAGCCGTGTGGGTCGCGGACGACAGCGCCACGCAGCGTGAGCAGATTGTGGAAGGTGTGGGTTGCGTCCTCGGCCGCGCACAAGGCCTTGAAACCCGGGAAGTAGATCAGCATTTCGGACGGTGCCTCGGTGTCCGGAGCCATCTGGAAAACCATGCGAACACCGTCCACGGTGGCGTCGTCACCGGTTGTCGTGACGATGTCCGTGGGTGCGATGAGTGTGACCGTCCCGGTCGATACCGTCTGGCCCAACCCCGCGCCGACCTGGCCTGTTCGGCCCCGGTCGAGTGCGGCGCCGTACATGTAGCTCGCCCGGCGACCCATCGCCGTTCCGGCATAGACGTTCTCCGACACCGCATGTTCCATGAATCCTTCGGGAGCGAAGATCTTCACCTGCCCGGTGTCCACCGCGTCTTGCGTCACGAACCCCTTCACCCCGCCGAAATGGTCGACATGAGAGTGGGTGTAGATCACGGCCTTCACCGGGCGGTCACCGCGATGAGCGCGATAGAGGTCGAGCGCGGCGCGGCCGGTTTCTGCGGAGAGCAGGGTGTCGACAACGACTACTCCCTCGTCGCCTTCCACGAACGTGGTGTTGGACAGGTCGAGGCCACGGACCTGGTAGATGCCGGGAACCACCTCGAACAGGCCGTCGATCGCAGCGAGCTTGGACTGGCGCCACAGACTCGGGTTGACGGTGTCGGGCGGTTCGCCCTCGAGGAAGTCGTAGGTGGCGTTGTCCCACAACACCCGACCGTCCTCGGCGGTGACCGAATTGGGATCGCGACGGGCGATCAGGCCGCGAGTGGCGTCGGCGAAGTCCTGGTCGTCGGCGAAGGGGAGTGACTCGCGCAGAGCACGCTGCTGTTCGACGATGGTCGGGGAGGCCGACTTCGGATTCGATGGCATATGCACGTCTCCCGTGCGTTTGTGTGGGGTTCACCCACGCGGCACGAACTGGTACACCGGAACGCTCTACTTCGAGAGTAGGAGAGATCGGGGTCCAGCGGGCCGAAAATGCCTGGTTGATCGGGTCGGACTATCTTCCCGGATAGTCGTGGACGTCCTCGACTTCGACTTCTTCGGGTGGCCGCGCCATTTCCTGGCGGTAGTGCCAGATGCCGACGACCGTGCCGCCGACGACCAACAGCACCATTGCGCCGACGACGGCAGGCATCAGCCAGGGCACGCGTTGCAGGAACGAGCCGGCGTAGTAGCCGAGGAGTAGGAGTACCGGAGCCCAGGCAACGGCCCCGATGGTGCTGGCAATGGTGTACTTGGTGTGGTTCATCCGGGCGGCGCCGGCAACCATGGGGCACAAGGTCCGTACCCAGGGAATCCACCGTGCGACGAGGACCGCCCAGAAGCCGTGTTTCTCGAGTAGGAGATTGACGCGGTGCAGGTTCTCGTAATTGAGGTAGCGCCCGTTCTTGCGGGCCAAGATCTTGTGACCGGTGCGGTGACCGATGACGTATCCGACCTGATTTCCGCAGATGGCGGCGACCATCGCACCGATCGACAAGGCCCACACATGGGCGGCGCCGGACGAATGACCGGCGAGCACGATCCCTGCTGTGATCAGCATGGAATCGCCCGGCAGGAAAAGTCCGAGAATCACCGCGCATTCGACGAAGACGAATCCGACGACGATGATCCACACGAGCGCCGGACCAGCTGTCTCCAGCGCCCCGAAAGTGCCCGCTGCGACGTTCACGTACTACCTGCCTGGGGTGACCCGCTCGGGGTCAGGATGCGGTGTCGGTGGGTGCGGTGACCGACTCGGGTTCGACTGAGCCGTCCGCTTCGGAACTTTGCGTAGCGGCGTCGTCCTTCTTCCGTGATCCGAGGATGCGCTTACCCACCTCGATGATGATCGGCAGCACGGACACGAACACGATCAGCAGGAAGATGATATCGACGTTGTCGCGGATGAACTGGATCTGGCCCAGCAGGTACCCGAGCAAGGTGACGCCGGAGCCCCACAGGATGCCGCCCACCACGTTGTACGTGAGGAACAGCGAGTACTTCATCCTGGATGCACCGGCCACCACCGGAGCGAATGTGCGGACGATGGGGACGAAGCGCGCCAAAACGATGGTGATGGGGCCGTGCTTCTCGAAGAATGCGTGTGATTCGTCGATGTACTTCTTCTTGAAGAAGCGGGCGTCGTCACTCTTGAAGAGTGCGGTTCCACCCTTGGTGCCGATGAAGAATCCGACCTGGTCGCCGAGGATTGCGGCGATGGGGATGAGGACCAGCAGCACGCCGATCGGCGCGAAGGGTTCGATCTCCGTCGACTTCGATGCGGCGATCAGCCCGGCGGTGAACAGCAGCGAATCGCCGGGGAGCAGCGGGAACAGCAAACCGGACTCGATGAACACCACCAACAGGAGCCCCACCAGCATCCAGGTGCCGAACGAGTTGAGGAGGTTCACCGGGTCGAGGAACCCGGGAAGCAAAGCCAAGTTGGTCACGGATTCCGACGCTGCCTGCACAATCACGGGCACAAGCGTACCGGCGATTCGGGCGTTTGCCGGAACAAGGCAGGTCACGAGGGGGACAGGACGTCGAGGGGACCCCGAGACGTACGTCGCATCGCTTGCCATACTGCTGGAACTGCAATACTGCTACAACCCAATGGCGCCCCGTACCCCCTGCGGGGTGCGCTCACCCGAATCGTTTATGGAGGACTGCCGCCGTGCCAATCGCGACTCCCGAGGTCTATGCCGAGATGCTTGGTCGGGCCAAGGAGCACTCCTTTGCCTTTCCCGCCATCAACTGCACTTCGTCCGAAACCATCAACGCAGCCATCAAGGGCTTCGCCGATGCCGGCAGTGACGGCATCATTCAGTTCTCGACGGGCGGCGCCGAGTTCGGTTCCGGTCTCGGCGTGAAGGACATGGTGACGGGCGCCGTCGCGCTCGCCGAGTTCGCGCACGTCATCGCCGCCAAGTACGACGTGACGATCGCGCTGCACACCGATCACTGCCCCAAGGACAAGCTGGACGGCTTCGTCCGTCCTCTGCTGGAGATTTCGAAGGAGCGTGTCGATGCCGGCCGCAACCCGCTGTTCCAGTCGCACATGTGGGACGGCTCCGCTGTGCCGATCGACGAGAACCTGACGATCGCGAAGGAGCTGCTCGCCCTGTCGAAGGCCGCGAACATCATCCTCGAGGTCGAGATCGGCGTCGTCGGCGGTGAAGAAGACGGTGTCGAGGCCGAGATCAACGACAAGCTGTACACGTCGAGCGAGGACTTCGAGAAGACGATTGAGGCGCTCGGTGCCGGCGAGAACGGCAAGTACCTGCTCGCCGCCACGTTCGGCAACGTTCACGGCGTCTACAAGCCGGGCAACGTGAAGCTGCGCCCCGAGGTCCTCGACCAGGGACAGAAGGTTGCGGCAGCCAAGCTCGGTCTCGCCGACGGTTCGCAGCCGTTCGACTTCGTGTTCCACGGCGGATCGGGCTCGCTCAAGTCGGAGATCGAGGACTCCCTGGCCTTCGGTGTCGTGAAGATGAACGTCGACACCGACACCCAGTACGCCTTCTCCCGTCCCGTCGCCGGACACTTCTTCTCGAACTACGACGGCGTGCTGAAGATCGACGGTGAGGTCGGAAACAAGAAGGTCTACGACCCGCGCAGCTACCTCAAGGAGGCAGAGGCCGGGATGACCGAACGCGTCATCGAGGCCTGCAACGACCTGAAGTCGGCGGGACGCTCCGTTTCCGCCTGACGGTCGACCCCACGCAGTACGAAGCCCCCTTCCGAATCTCGGAAGGGGGCTTCGCTTCGATTACAGGGCGTTTCGATTACTGAGGCGGGTTGCAGACCTTCCAGGTTCCGTCGACCTGTTCCAGGTTGAACGTTCGCCACGATTGCGCGCCGGGACCTGCCTCGGTCTGCGTGCTCACCTGTGCGATCGCCGTGTTGTCGGTGAACTGGACTGCATCGACTCCGCCGACCTCAGGAAGGGTTTGTTGCTCCGAGGCGACACGGTGCACGTTCGCGAACTCTTCAGGGGAGATCGAGTTGTAGTACTCGGAGAGGCCGCCGCACGTCGTGGATTGCAGGGTGGCGAGGTCGCCGTCCCGAAGAGCGGTCATGAAGGTGTCGATGGTGTCCTGAACCTTCGCCTCCGGCGAGTTCGCAGCCTGATGCTTCAGAAACAGAACGACGCCGGCGATCACGATCGCGAGGAGCACCACCACGCCGGCTCCCACTGCCGAGAAGAGCCACGACCGGCTCTTCTTCTCTCCCGCGCCGTCGATGTCGGTCTTGGGCGCGGACGCTGCCGCGCCCGAGGCTGCGACCGGCGCACCTGGCTGCGGTGTGGCCTGCTGCGGTGGGAGAACCCGCTGAGGCTGCGCTCGGCGAGTTTGCTGCTGGGGCGGTCGGTTCGGTGCAACCGGCGGGGGACTCGGCGGGCCCTGCGGGGCTGGACGCTGAGTTGTCGGGCCGTGGGCTGCTGGGCCCTGAGCTGTCGGACTTGCCGCTGCCGGACGCTGCGTACCGCCGGCAGGGCGTGGTGCCGGTGGTTGCAGTTTCTGGGTCTCGGGCTTCTTCGCGACCGGAATCGCTTCCGTCTTTGCCTCGGAAGCCGGGGGCTTCGGTGTTGCTGGTGAAGCCGGGGGCTTCGGTGTATCGGCGGCAGCCTTCTTCGTTTCCGGCTCCGAGGGCTTCTGTTTCGGGATCGCGGTGGTCTTGGCTTCCGGATCGACGCTCTTCTTCTGGACGGGAATTGCCTGTGTCTTTGCCTCCGAAGCGGAGACAGACGTAGCGGTGTTCTCGTCTGCTGCGGTCTTGTCGGTGGTGCCCTTGTCGGCGGTGCCCTTGTCTGGGACGGGCTTGCTGTCCGCGGGGTTCTGCGCCTTCACCGGTTCCGCCTTCGCCGGGGCAGCCTTGGTGGACGCCGCGGTGCTGTCCGCAGCCTTGGCCTCGTCCGACTTCTTCGCGTCGGCAGGCTTCTTCACTTCGGCAGGCTGGGCCACCTTGTCGAGCTTGGTGGTCGCAGCATCGTCGGGCTTCGCTGTGGCGTCGGCTTTCGCGCCGTTGTCAGCCTTGCCAGGCTTTTCGTCGTCGTTCCGGTTCTGCACGCAATGCCCCTCGGTCTGCAGACAAGTCGTCTCGCGAGCAGCCTATCGACACGACGGCACACCGGAGCGCACGACGGGGGCGTGGCGGGGCACAATGAACCCATGACGTCTTTCGGTGATCTTCTCGGACCGCAGCCCACCCTTCTTCCCGGGGACGAGGAAGCAGAGTCCGATCTGCTGAACCACAAGGCTCCTGCCGAGGTGGCGGCCGAGCATCCGACCGCGTCCATCGCCTGGGCCTACTTGGCAGAGGCAGCTTTCGAGGCCGGCGAGACCATCGCCGCCTATGCGTACGCCCGTACCGGTTACCACCGTGGCCTCGACCAGCTGCGCCGCAACGGCTGGAAGGGCTTCGGTCCCGTGCCCTACAGCCATGAGCCGAACCGCGGTTTCCTGCGCTGCGTCGCCGTGCTGGCCAAGGCGGCCAAGGCGATCGACGAAGGCGACGAATACGCACGCTGCCTCGACCTGCTCGAGGACAGCGATCCGCGAGCCGCACAAGAGCTTGGCCTCGGCTAAGCGTTTTCAGGCTCCTCGGGTCTTCTCGCGAGAGAAGGCCGAAGTGTCGCTGCGGCGACTGCGGGTTTCGGCACTGCCGATCGTGCAATGCGCCCTCGGTGCGGGTATCGCCTGGTGGGTGGCGACCGAGCTGGTCGGGCACACTACTCCGTTCTTCGCTCCGATCGCGGCAGTCGTGTCCCTGGGGCTATCTCTCGGGGCGCGTCTGCGACGGTCGGTGGAGTTGGTGGCCGGTGTGGTGCTCGGCGTCGGGATCGGCGATCTGCTGGTCGCGGTGATCGGCAGCGGCGCGTGGCAGATCGCTCTGGTGGTTGTGCTGGCGATGTCGGCGGCGGTGCTGTTGAACAGTGGGCCGGTGCTGTCCATGCAGGCGGGCAACTCTGCGGTCCTCGTCGCGACGCTTCTCCCGCCGGGCGGTGACGGCGGCGTCGGCCGGATGGTGGACGCCCTGGTGGGTGGTCTCGTCGGGATCCTCATCGTGGCGTTGTTGCCGACGCATCCAGTGGGCCGCGCACGGCGTTATGCGGGGCAGGTGTTGGGAACGGCCGCCGAGGTTCTGCAGCTGGTGGCGGACGGGCTCGTCGAGAACGACGAAAAGCCGATCGTGACTGCGCTCGAGAAGGCACGTGACACGCAGAGCGACATCGACACCATGCGGACGCACCTGGTCGGGGGCCGGGAGATCAGCCGGATTTCACCGCTGTACTGGAACACCCGAAGCAGGCTCGACCAGTTGCAGGCTGCCGCCGATCCCATCGACAACGCCGTCCGCAACATTCGTGTCCTGGCGCGCC
The DNA here is from genome assembly GCA_012514505.1 of Rhodococcus sp. (in: high G+C Gram-positive bacteria). GTDB lineage: Bacteria > Actinomycetota > Actinomycetes > Mycobacteriales > Mycobacteriaceae > Rhodococcus_F. The sequence goes on from JAAZAD010000058.1 coordinate 9,736, forward strand.
GCTCGTTGACCTTGGTGCGAGACGACGAGATCTTGGACCCACGTCTGGTGGATCAGGTCGAGAAGCTCTCCCACGCCGTCGAGGTCTTGCGACAGATGGTGATGGCCGACCCGGGCAAACAGCCCGATCAGGCGGAAGCGGCGCGCGTGTTGCGGTCGGTCGCATCGGGAATGAAGCCCTCGGTCGTCGAGAACGCCGGCTTGTCCGCGACTGTGGTGTTCGCCCAGATCAGGTCGCTGATCGTCGACTTGATGCAGGTCGCTGGTGTTCGAAGAATTTCTGCGATCGCCACCTTGCCGCCCACGGTGGAGCACCCGGCGTATCCGCCGACGCAGTGACGCCCGACTCCCGCACTCATTGCACATATGCGAATGTATGCATATGATCGACGAGTCTTCGGGAGGGAGTAGGGGCAGGCATGGGTTCCGGACACGGTCATTCACACGGCGTTCCGCAGGCAGGCGCGGGCGGCGTCGGTCCTTCGATCGGACAAATTCGCCGCATGGTGATCGCCCTCGTCATCCTCGTGGTGTTCCTGATCGTCGAGGCGAGCGTCGGCCTCATCGTGAACTCGCTGGCGTTGCTGGCGGATGCCGGCCACATGCTCACCGACGTCGTCGGCATGTCGATGGGCCTGGTCGCGCTCCTCCTGGCACGGAAGGGGAGCACGACCGCGGCGCGCACCTTCGGATGGCACCGTGCGGAAGTGCTCACCGCCATGGCCAACGCTGTGCTGCTCATCGGGGTTGCCGTGTGGGTCTTCTACGAGGCAGTCCAGCGAATCGGTGACGCGCCGGACGTGCCCGGTGTCGCCCTGATCGTGACCGCAGCCCTCGGACTGGCAGCCAACATCGTGGTCATGCTCATGCTGCGTACCGATGCGAAAAACAGCCTGGCAGTGCGCGGTGCCTATCTCGAGGTCCTCGCGGACGCGGTCGGCAGCGTAGGCGTGCTGATCGCCGGTGGCCTGGTGCTGGCTTTCGGCTGGAGTTATGCGGACATCGTGGTCGCAGTGCTGATCTCGCTCTGGGTGGTGCCGCGGGCGATGAAGCTCGCTGCGGCGTCGCTACGCATCCTCACACAGGCCTCGCCGGTGGACGTGGACGTCACCGCTGTCGAAGCCGACCTCGGGGCGCTACCGGGCGTGACCGGCGTCCACGACCTGCACGTCTGGACCCTCACCACCGGCATGGACGTGGCCACCGTGCACCTGACCACGGACGGCGACGGCGAGCCGGTACTGCGCTCGGCCAAGACCCTGCTGGAGTCGCACGGTCTCTCGCACGCCACCGTGCAGATCGAATCGACCGCGGCAGGCCGTCACTGCGAGAAGGACGTCACCTGGTGAATCGGGCTCACTTGGTGAATCGGGTGACACCCTGCCCCGGCTGCCAGAAGTCGACGTACAGGTGGTCTCCGTCGACGGTCGTCAACGCGACCTCCTCGATGTCGAGTTCGAACACGTCCGCCTCGCCGATCTCGTCGGGGTAATGGTCGACGATCCGAGCTTTCTCGGCGCCGGTGATCTCGCGTGCCTTCCCGCCGATCTTTGCGTCCCCGCCCTCCATCGAATGATGGCCGGGATTGCTGTGCAGGGAGAACCTCGGGTCTCTCCGCAGATCCTGCGCCTTGCGGGCAGGCACCATCGAGCCGAGTAGCAGTGAATCCTCGTAGAGTTCGACTTCGGTTCCGCTGACCCGTGGTGATCCGTCCTTGCGAAGGGTCGCGATCACATGATGCTTGTGCGCGTGCAGTCGTGCCGCCACGGCACGAGCGAGGTCGGGGGCTTCGGCGGCGAACTGCGTCCAGTTGGTCATGTACCCAGTGTGCGACTCGTCACCGACACCTTCTGGTCACGTCGATCCGGCGCTCAATCCGATTGCCGTGGTCGGGGGCGCTCTATACCATCGCCGCATGGCAAATCCGCACCCTCGCGTGTACTTCGGTGACCGTTTCGTCGACGCAGAAGAAGCGACGCTCGGCGTAGCGACGTCGGCGCTGCTGTACGGATTGAGCGTCTACACGGTCTTTCCGGTGCACGTCGACGGGACGAAGCGGACCGCCTTCCGGTTGCGCGACCACTTCGACCGCCTGCTCGAATCGTGCAAGATCATCGGCATCGACCAGTTTGCGCCCGACTGGGACTACGACAAGTTCGTGACGGTGGCCAAGCGGCTCATCGCCGAGAACGACCCGCAGTCGGACGTGTTCGTGCGCGCCACGGTGCACGTCGACGCGTCGATTCCCGGCACCCGTGTACGCGGCTGCAGCGTGAAGGTCAGCATGTTCGTCTACGACGCCGTGCCGATCGTTCCGCAGGACGGCATGCGGTTGAAGACGAGTGTGTGGCGACGGATCCCGGACAACGCCATCCCCTCGCGGGCGAAGGTGAACGGTGCGTATGTGAACTCCGTGCTCGCCAAGCAGGACGCGATCGACAGTGGTTACGACGATTGCATCTTCCTCGACGTCAACGGACACGTGTGTGAGCTGAGCGCTGCCAACATCTTCGTCGTCCGAGGCGACACCCTGATCACCCCGGACGTGTCGTTCGACATCCTCGACAGCATCAACCGCCGCACGTTGCTGACGCTCGCGGAGGAGGACGGCATCCGCGTCGTCGAACGGGCCGTCGACCTCACGGAGCTGTACATCGCCGACGAAGTGTTCGTGACCGGCACTTCGGCGGGCGTGGCCCCGGTGACCGAGGTCGACGGGCGTCTCGTGTCCGGGGGCACACACGGACCGATCAGTACGGCGCTCCGCAAACGGCACACGGCCGCATTGCGGACCGACGACGTGCACGGTTGGGTGACAACGCTGTCTTGAAGTGGTCGAGCTGTCCTGAGGCGCTCGATCAGAGCCAGAAGCGCATCAGCTGATTGCCGTACTGGGCGAAGATGCGCGGGACACCCGACAGTTCGAAGAGCCAGTAGATCGCGTCGAAGAACACCACGTTGATCTCCGGGACGAACAGCAACGCCACGAGGATGAGAAGGCCGTACGGCTTGACCTGCGCAATCTGACGCTGGGTGTTGAGGGCGAGGAACGGCTCGAGCGCACCGTAACCGTCGAGTCCGGGCACCGGCAGCAGGTTGAGGACCGCGGCCATCACCTGCAGGAAAGCCAGGAAGCACAGCCCGGTCCAGAAGACGACGTGCTCGCTGCCGAACGCGTACATGCGGATCACGATCAGCAACACGACCGCGCACGCTGCATTCACGGCGGGACCGGCCAGTGAAATGCGTGCCTGGACGCGCGGCGAGAACAACCCGGTGCGCAGGTAAACGGCCCCGCCCGGCAATCCGATGCCGCCGAGTGCGATGAACAGAACGGGAAGGCCGATCGACAGCAGGGGATGGCTGTACTTCAGCGGATTCAGTGTGAGATAACCGCGAATCTCGACGTCCGTGTCGCCGTGCCGCCACGCCGTGTAGGCGTGGGCGAACTCGTGCAGGCACAACGTCAGAATCCAGCCGGCAACCACCAGAACGATGACACCGACGTGCGCGAGTACCGAGTCGGTCTCCGCCTGCCACGCGAGCACGCCACCGGCAATCGTCGCGGCAACCACCGCAAGAAATACCGGGCTGGGGCGCACGGCGCGCCGACCGCTCGCGCCGAGACGGGGCGTGGTCACCGAACCAGTAGCCACTCTTGGTGGTGACGATAGAACGTCGACCGTTTCACTGGTTTGGGGTTCCGAACGCCGTCGCGGGTGACGATTGCGCCGGGCGTGCCCAGCTGGACCGCCCGCCCCTCACGCCACCTGCGGGGCAGCCAGCGCCATTTCGGCTCCACCGATGCGCGGACCCCGGGCAAGCGATGGCAGGGGGCGATCGTCATCCTTCGCGTGCTGTTCGCGAACAGTCGGGTGTCGTCGGCATACGCCTCACCGACGAGCAACTCACCGTCGGCACCGTCGATCGTTGCGGCCCCCACCAGGGCGATCCCGGCGTCGTCTCGAATGAGAGGCATCGTTCTGGGCCGGCCGTTCAGGGCGATGTTCGCAGCTTTGGCGCCCGTCGCGAGTTTGTAGGCGTCAGTGGCCGCGGAGCGATACTCGTTCACGTACGCCAACTCGATATGGAGGCGGTCGGCGCGCATCAGACGGGTGAGTGTCGCAGCGAACGCGGCGTCGTCGCCGACCACGATGATCCGCGGGTCGGGCACCACCTGCAGCTTCGCGAGTACCTCGTCGAAGTCGTCCTTCTCGGGCAATGTGGGCACGTTGACCGCAGTGATCGTGCCCAAAGGCAGTGGCAGCGGTACGTCGCCACAGATCATCACTACGGGGGTCAAATGCCACTCCTTGCCCGGTCCGGCCACCTCGGTTCGCCGGTGGCTTCCTTCGCCGAACCATCCTAATGGTCGATGTTCGCGCCTCATCAACACAAGCGTCCAACAACCCGGTGAGCGGACTGTCGGGTTTGTTCCCTGCACACTCGGCTAGACTGTTCCTCCGGCCACTGCCTACATGCGGCAGAACCACACAGTCGGACACGGCTGTACGTCGACCGTAGGAGACAACGTCATGCCGGCAATCGTCCTGATCGGCGCCCAATGGGGCGACGAGGGTAAGGGCAAAGCTACCGATCTACTGGGCGGACGCCTGCAGTGGGTGGTGCGCTACCAAGGCGGCAACAACGCCGGGCATACCGTCGTACTTCCGAACGGCGACAAGTTCGCCCTGCACCTCATCCCGTCGGGAATCCTCACTCCGGGCGTCAAGAACGTGATCGGCAACGGCGTCGTCGTCGACCCGGGTGTTCTGCTCGAAGAACTGGACGGCCTCGAGAAGCGCGATGTCGATACGAGCGGGCTGTTTCTCTCCGCTGATGCGCACCTGATCATGCCGTACCACGTGGCCATCGACAAGGTCACCGAGCGGTTCCTCGGTGCCAAGAAAATCGGCACCACGGGCCGCGGAATCGGCCCCTGCTACCAGGACAAGATCGCCCGCGTCGGCGTCCGTGTCGCCGATGTTCTCGACGAGAAGATCCTCACCCAGAAGGTCGAGGCCGCGCTCGAAGTCAAAAACCAGGTGCTCGTCAAGATCTACAACCGCAAGGCTCTCGATTCGCAGCAGGTCGTCGACGAGGTCCTCGAGCAGGCTCAGGGCTTCAAGCACCGCATCGCGGACACCCGCCTCGAACTCAACCAGGCGCTCGAACGCGGTGAGACCGTGCTCCTCGAAGGTTCGCAGGGCACCCTGCTGGACGTCGATCACGGCACGTACCCGTACGTCACCTCGTCCAACCCCACGTCCGGCGGTGCGGCCGTCGGTTCGGGTATCGGCCCCACACGGATCACCACGGTCCTCGGAATCCTCAAGGCGTACACCACGCGTGTCGGTGCAGGCCCGTTCCCGACCGAGCTGTTCGACGAGTCCGGTGAATACCTTGCGAAGCAGGGCGGCGAGGTCGGCGTGACCACCGGCCGTGGACGTCGTACCGGTTGGTTCGACGCCGTGATCGCCCGGTACGCAACACGTGTCAACGGCATCACCGACTACTTCCTGACCAAGCTCGACGTGCTCAGCAGCCTCGACACCATTCCGATCTGCGTCGGATACGACGTCAACGGTGTGCGCTACGACGAGATGCCCATGACGCAGACCGACATTCACCACGCCAAGCCGATCTACGAAGAGATGCCCGGCTGGTGGGAAGACATTTCGCACGCCCGCACCTTCGAGGAGCTGCCGAAGAACGCGCAGAACTACGTTCTTCGTCTCGAAGAGCTGTCGGGAGCGTTCATCTCGTGCATCGGCGTCGGGCCGGGCCGCGACGAAACCATCGTGCGCCGCGAAATCATTCGCTGACTCCCTCCCCTTTCCTCGACGAATGTCATACCGGTTCAGCTCACGCGAACCGGTGTGACATTCGTCGGGATCGGGTCAGAAGAGGACAGGGTCGTCGAAACCCGGGGCGTGTTCGAGAGCGAGCAACTCGCGTTTCGTGAGCGTCCCACCTCCCGCGGAGAAGCCCCCGATCCCACCGCCACCGGCGAGGATGCGGTGACACGGCACGACAATCGGTAACGGGTTGCGGCCAAGTGATTGTCCGACGGCCTGCGCGGCCCCAGGCTTTCCGAGCCTGCTCGCGACGTCGCCGTAGGTGAGTACCGATCCGGGTTCGACGGTGCGAGTCACCTCGTAAACGGCGCAATCGAATTCGGTGAGGCCCTCGAAGTCCACGGCCACCCACTGCAGGTTGTCCAGATTTCCGGACAGGTGGTCGCGGATTCCGTCGACGGCCTGCTGCATCGGGCCTGGAGCCGGGTGTTCCACAGCGTCGGGGAAGCACGCCTCGAGGCGAGCGCGTGTGAGTTCCGGTGCGCCTTCCGGAAGTTGCACCCCCACGAGGCCGGCCGCACGCCACGCCACCCCGCACGTGCCGAGGGCAGTGTCGAACAGTGCGAATCCGGTCGTCATCTGTTCAGTATGTGCGCCACACCGCCAGTGCGCTCCTGGTATGCCAACGAACCAGTCCAGTCTCCCGGCCAATGTCACACACGTTCAGCTGAAATGAACCGGTGTGACATTGGTTGGGGGAGGGGTGGGGAAATTGGCTTTGAAATACGAGGCCAAGATGCTGATACTGGACCGATGATCACTCGTGTGCTCGGCGCCCGCAGTCTTTCCCGCGACCTGGGAAATTGGCAGGACGAACCCGGTCGGCGCTCGGCTGCGCGTCCGGCATACCGGGCTCTGGCCGACGGCATTCGGCTCCTCGTTCACGACGGCCGTATCCCCCTCGGTGTCGCGTTGCCCAGTGAACGGGAACTGGCGTCAGTGCTCGAATTGAGCCGCACCACCATCACCTCGTCGTACGCGGTGCTGCGCGACGAGGGCTACCTCACGAGCCGGCAGGGCTCGCGCAGCACGGTGACGCTGCCGAGCAGTGCCCGTGCCAACGGACTGATGTTTCGTGCGCACCAGCCCGGCCCGGGCGCAGACGTCGTGGATCTCAGCTATGCCGCTATGGCAGCTCCGGCACAGGAGGTGCAGGCCGCGTACGAAGCGGCGTTGCGGGCCCTTCCGGCGTATTTGCCGACGCACGGAATGGAGCCCGTGGGTGTCGACTCCCTGCGGGAGGTCGTTGCCCAGCGTTACACGGCGCGAGGGCTCGCCACGTCCCCGGATCAGATCATGATCACGTCAGGTGCGCAGCATGCGTTGCGTTTGATATTGAGTGTGATGACCTCTCCCGGCGAGCGGGTTCTCGTCGACCATCCGACGTATCCCAATGCGCTCGAAGCGATCCGGCGTGTCGGTGCACGCCCGGTTCCGGTGCCCGTGCGTCCGGAGAGTGGCGGTGGCGGCGCATGGGATCTGGACGGAATCCGCAGTGCAGCACGGCAAACCGCTGCGCGGATGGCCTACCTCATCCCGGACTTTCACAATCCGACCGGCCTGTGCCTCGACGGCCCGGGCCGCGCCGAACTCACCCACATCGCGAGGGATACGCGAATGTTGTTGGTGGTGGACGAAACCATGGTCGATCTGTGGTTGGACGAACCGTCCCCAGGGCCGGTGGCCTCCTACGGCCGCAGCGCAGCGAAGACCGAAGTGGTGACCATAGGTTCGACCGCGAAGTCGTTCTGGGGAGGTCTTCGGGTGGGATGGGTTCGGGCGGATCCGGCGCTGATCACCCGGCTCGTCGGAGCGCGTGCCGCCGTGGATCTCGGTACGCCTGTGATGGACCAGCTCGCCGCCGCGGATCTGTTGTCCCGTGACGACGCCGTTCTCGATCGGCGCCGCCACGAACTCCGCGAACAGCGAACCGCGCTTCTCACTGCGCTGGCCGACAGACTCCCCGACTGGGAGCCGACCGTCGGGAGCGGGGGATTGTCGCTGTGGCTGAGAATGCCGGCACCGGTGTCGACGGCTCTGGCGGCATCAGCGCCGAACTTCGGTGTCCTACTCGCCGCCGGACCTCGGTTCGGCGTCGAGGGCGCATTCGAGCGATTCGTCCGAATCCCATACGCGCGTTCGTCGGATGAACTGCGCCGCGGAGTCGACGCAGTCGCGGCCGCCTACGAGACGCTGGCTCTCGACCGCAGGCAGACCGAACCCAGTCTGGTGGTCTAGCGCCAGAGGGTGTCGATGTCCGTGGCCTCACGGGCCGGGACGGACGGAGTGCCGGGCTGCGTGCGGGAGAACCGGGGAGCCGGTGCGTGCTGGGTGACCCCGTCGAGTTCGACGAGCGAACCACGCGCTGCGATGTGTTCGTTGTCCGGTGCTTCCGCGAAGGTGAGGACGGGCGACACACAAGCGTCGGTGCCGTGGAAGATCGCGGCCCATTCGTCGCGCGTTTTCGACAGGAACATCTCGGTGAAGATCTCCTTCAGCTTCGGCCACGACGACACGTCCATCTGCTGCGGTAGATCTGCGGACTCGAGTTCGAGTCCCTTCAGCAGCAGCGCATAGAACTGCGGTTCGATGGACCCGACCGCCATGTACTTGCCGTCGGACGTTTCGTAGGTGTCGTAGAACGGTGCACCGGTGTCGAGGAGGTTGACGCCGCGCTCGTCGGACCACAAGCCCTTGCCACGGAAAGACCACATCATGTGGGACAGGGCAAGCGCACCGTCGACCATCGCCGCGTCCACGACCTGCCCCTTGCCGGACGTCTGACGTTCGACGAGCGCCGACAGGATGCCGAAGATGAGGAACATCGATCCGCCGCCGAAGTCGCCGACCATGTTGAGCGGCGGTACCGGACGCTCACCCTTGCGCCCGATTGCGTGCAGCACTCCGGTCAGGGAGATGTAGTTGATGTCGTGACCGGCGGCGCTGGCGAGGGGGCCTTCCTGGCCCCAGCCCGTCATCCGGCCGTACACGAGACGGGGGTTGCGTTCGAGGCACACATCCGGGCCGAGGCCCAGGCGTTCGGTGACGCCGGGCCGGAAGCCCTCGATGACGACGTCGGCGCGCTCGACGAGTTCGAGTACCTTCTCGATGTCGGCGGGGTCCTTCAGGTTGGCTTCGACCACCCGGCGACCGCGCTTGATCTGATCGTGCGCGTTCTCGTCCTGGGGGATCAGTCCGGCGCGCTGTACGCAGACGATGTCCGCACCCATGTCGGCCAGGAGGGTCGCAGCGTGCGGTGCAGGACCGAGGCCTGCGAATTCGATGATACGAATACCCGCGAGAGGGCCGGCCTTCTCTATGGATTCTGCAGACACGCGCGTTCCTCGTTCCGATGGGGAGTACCTGTGCAACCGACGTTAACCTGCCCGGCGCCCCGTCTGTGCCTCGGGTCACTCCGACTGGCCCGTGGGAGCGTGATGCTTGCTCCGTAATGTGATGTAGAGCACAGTTGAAGCATGACTTTCCCCGGCCGGTTAGTGAGTTTCGTCGCCAGCACCGACTTGGATGTTTCGCAGATGTTCTACGTGGACACGCTGGACCTGCCACTACTCGGTCGGGACGAGTTCTCGCTGACAGTGGACGCAGGCACCGGCCCACTGCGCGTGACCCTCGTGCAATCGAAACCGGCCACCGGATACACGGTGCTCGGTTGGGAGGTCGAGAGCATCGACGCCGCTGTCGGCGAGTTGCGGGACAAGGGCATCGATTTCATCGAGTACAGAGGGTTGGGCCAGGACGAGAATGCCGTATGGACGGCGCCGGACGGAATGCGGGTCGCGTGGTTCAGTGACCCCCACACCAACGTGCTGGCGCTGTTCGAACGGTAGGGCCCACCTCTCCTCGGACGGACCTTCGCGTAACGGTGCGGGGAGACGAATACAATTCCCCCATGCAGCAGACGCCCTCCCGTTTCGGTACCCCACTCACGTCCGGCGCGATCCGAGTGATGCTCCTCGGGTCCGGTGAGTTGGGCAAGGAAGTCGCCATCGCTCTGCAACGTCTCGGTGTGGAAGTGATCGCGGTCGACAGGTACGCGAATGCTCCCGGACACCAGGTCGCTCATCGTGCACACACGATCGACATGTCCGACGGCGCGGCGGTTCTGAAGCTCATCGAAACCGAACAACCGCACTTTGTCGTTCCCGAAATCGAAGCCATCGCCACCGAAGCCCTTGCCGAAGCGGAAGAACGGGGACTCGCCACGGTCATCCCGACCGCCCGCGCCACCCAACTCACGCTCAACCGTGAAGGAATTCGGCGGCTAGCGGCAGAAGAACTGGGATTGCCGACGTCACCCTTCGAATTCGCGGACTCGCTCGAATCCGTCCGCGCAGCCGTCGAACGTATCGGCGCGCCCTGCGTCATCAAGCCGGTGATGTCGTCGTCCGGCAAGGGACAGTCGACCGTGCGCAGTCTCGACGAGGTCGAGGCTGCCTGGGAGTACGCCCTCGCCGGTGGCCGCATCAACCACGGCCGGGTGATCGTGGAAGGGTTCGTCGACTTCGACTACGAGATCACCCAGCTGACCGTCCGTGCGATCGGTGCGGACGGCGAAACGGGCACGTTCTTCTGCGAACCGATCGGGCACCTGCAGGAATCCGGTGACTACATCGAGTCGTGGCAGCCGCAGCCGATGAGCGATCTCGCATTGCAGCGTTCCCGTGAGGTCGCCGACAAGGTGACCACCGCCTTGGGCGGCCGGGGAATCTTCGGCGTCGAGCTGTTCGTGAAGGGCGACGACGTGTACTTCTCGGAGGTCAGTCCGCGCCCGCACGACACCGGGCTGGTCACCCTGCGGTCGCAGCGGCTGTCCGAGTTCGAACTCCACGCGCGGGCGATCCTCGGATTGCCGGTCGACACGACCCTCGACGCACCCGGAGCGTCCGCAGTGATCTACGGGGGTATGGACGCGGAAGGCATCGGATTCGAGGGCGTCGCAGATGCGTTGTCGGTTCCCGAAACGGACCTGCGCCTGTTCGGGAAGCCGGAAAGCTTCGTCCGTCGACGCATGGGCGTCGCCGTGTCCACCGCGGCGGACGTGGAGACAGCCCGAGCCCGCGCGCGTGAGGCCGCATCGAAGGTGCGCCCGGTCCGGTGAGCGGAGGCGGTGAGCTTCTCGTCGGTCTGGTCATCGCGGTCGGGCTCATCGGGATCGTCGTTCCGATCCTGCCCGGCGTCGCACTGATCTTCGCGGCCGTCCTCGTGTGGGCGGTCATGACGGGAGGCTCCACCGCATGGGCGGTATTCGGTGTCGTCACCGCGCTGCTCGTGGTGTCCGGCATCGTGAAGTACACCTGGCCCGGCGGACGGATGCGTACCGCCGGGGTGCCCAACCGGTCGTTGCTCGTGGGCGGCGTCGTCGGAATCGTGGGATTCTTCGTGGTACCAGTACTGGGACTGTTCCTCGGATTCATCGCGGGAACCTATGTGGCAGAGCAATACCGGCTGCGCAACCACACCCGTGCGTGGGCGTCCACGTGGCATGCGTGCAAGGCCGTCGGACTGTCGATTCTCGTGGAATTGCTGGGCGCGCTGCTCGCATCCGCCGTGTGGCTCGGTGCCGTGCTCTTCGCCTGACAGCGCTCATTACCTGGCAGCCCGGCTGACGGCTCAGCCCCGGTCGATGTACGACTCGAGTTGGTCGCGCTCGTTCTGCAATTCGTCCATCCGGCTCTTCACGACGTCACCGATGCTGACGATTCCCACCAGACGGCGGTCGAGCATTACCGGGAGATGCCGGATTCGGTGCTCCGTCATCGTTTCCGCGAGGCTGTCGATGCTGTCCGTCGGCAGACACGTGAACAGTTCCGTGGTCATGATGTCGAACACCCGATCGGTGAGAGCGTCGGCGCCGCGTTGCTGGATCCCTCGCACCACGTCCCGCTCGGACACCATGCCGATCACGGAGTCGTTGTCGACGACGATCAACGCACCGATGTTGTGCCGCGTCAGCAGGTCGAGCAGCTCTCGGACCGAGGTCTCCGGGCACACCGTGGTGACCGCCGATCCTTTGTTTCTCAGAACATCCGCAATGCGCATTCGGATACCTCGATCCACCTGCAGGCCCAGAATTCCCCGATCACTAGATCATAAGGGGATTACGGGTGGGCTGCAGCTACTTGCCGAGGCTAGGTGCACACCGGTACCAATCCCGGGCGTTGGTGGACAGAACGGCGTCGAGATCGTCGCCGACGGCGTCGCGGATGACCTCGAGGTCTGCCGCCTCGAACGGTCGACGCGCACGCGTGCCCGGCAGATCGCTGCCGAACATGAGCGCCTTCGGATTGACCGCGTGGATACGGCGCATTGCGTCGGCGACGTCGTCGATTTCGACCCGTCCGAATCCCGTGGCCTTCACTCGCGCACCACGTTCGACGAGATTCAGCAGATAAGGAAGTCCTTCCGGGGACATGCCGAGGTGGTCGATACTGACGGCCGGCAGCTTCGCGAAGACCGGTTCCAGCGAGAGCAGGAGTGAGGCGTCGACGTAGAACTCGGCGTGCCATCCGGCCAGGTCGTACGCGCGTTGCGCCTGAATGGCGAGGGTCGTCACGTCGATGGCGCTGCGCCGAAGGTTGAAACGGAGCGCCCGCACGCCGGCGTGGTCGAGAGCGACGATGTCGTCGTCCGTGGCGTCCGGTGACAACTGGGTGACCCCGACCCAGCCCTCACCGAGTTCCGCGAGAGCAGCCCGAAGATAGTGCTGGTCGGTGCCCTGGAAGGAGGCGGACACGACGGCGCCACCGGTCACTCCGAGACCGCTCATACGGTTGCGGTAGTCGGCGATCGTGAAGGGCTCCGGTAGGTACCCGTGATTCTCGTCCAAGGGGTACTTGGGATCGAGTATGTGTACATGGGCGTCGAACACTCGTCCATCCTGCCCTCTGCGTGCGGACGGTGTGA
>JAAZAD010000535.1 GCA_012514505.1 Rhodococcus sp. (in: high G+C Gram-positive bacteria)
GAGCCCGACCCCATCGAGGGCGACCCGAGCCGGATGGTCGATGACCCCACCAGCGACGGGCAGATCACCGCCCGGCTGCTCCACCTCCACGACCAGACGCTCGGTCGGTACCCCCAGACCTCCTGGGCGTGCTGGTCGCCGCGGCCCGGACAGTCCTCGGAGCATCCGCTCGGCCGCGCGTGCGACATCGCTTTCGGCAATGCCATCGGCCAGTACCCGACGCCCTCGCAACTGGAGGCCGGCTGGGAGGTCACGAACTGGATGAAGGACAACGCCGAGGCCTTGGGCGTGGAGTACCTGATCTGGCAAGGACAGATCTGGAGTCTCAGCCGCGACGATGAGGGGTGGCGTGACTACGGCGGCGGTGGCATGCACGACCCGGACAATGTTACCGGCGGTCACTTCGACCACCTGCACGTCACTGTCGCCGAATAATCTCGGAAGTTACATCTAATGTACGATTCGCACCTTAGATGTACGTCGGATTCGCGTGGTTCAGCGGGATTGCGGGAGTCTCCAATCTAGCACTGGCATGCCTATCTGACCTGGTGTTTCATGGCTGGTCTTACATCTGATGCATGATTAGTACATCTAATGTAAGGTCATTGCATGGTGTTCTCCGATGATCAGCGGCCCGGTTCGGGTGCTTCGTTGCCCTCGGGCAATGTGACGCTGCTGCGTCCGGCGGAGCAGTTCTTCGATGAGATGCTGGCGGGGTGGTCGGCGCAGCAGACCTCTCGGATGCTGGCGAGGCAGACTATCAAGACCCGAGCGTCCCAGGTGCGCCGGTTCGCGGACTTCTGCAACGCCCCGCCGTGGGAGTGGTCGCCGGCCGATGTCGAGGAATGGACAACTGCACTCGTCTCGGGATCGCGGCCGTTGGCGGTCTCGACGGTGCGGGCGCATCAGAACTCGGTCGCGTTGTTCTGCGACTACTTGCTTGACCACCGCTACGGCTGGGTGGATCGCTGCATGGAGTTGTTCGACACGCATCCGGTGCAGGTCTGCCACGAGTGGAACACCGTTGTCCATGTCAGCGATCACGAGGCTCGTCCGGCGGTGCGCCCGCTGTCGAGGATCGAGCTGCAGACGTTCTTCGACTATGCCGATGATCTCGTGGATCGTGCCCGCTCTTCCGGTCGCAAGGGCTGGCTGACGCTGTTTCGCGACGCGACCTTGTTCAATGCGATGTACGCGTTCGGGCTGCGTCGGCGTGAAGCGGCGATGCTCGACCTCTTCGACTTCACCCGGAACCCGCAGGGGCCGGAGTTCGGCCGGTTCGGGGTCTGCAACGTCCGGTGGGGCAAGGCGATGCGCGGCTCGCAGCCTCGGCGTCGGGCGGTGCTGGCGGTGTTCGGGTGGACTCGCCCGGTGATCGAGGAATACGTCACCGAGGTTCGGCCTCGCTTCGGCCTCGCTGACGAGGCGATCCTGTGGCCGACCGAACGGCAAAGCCGCATCCGTCTCGATCACATCGACGACCGATTCGCCGACTGGCGCGACGACCTCGGACTCGACCCTGTGCTGCACCCGCACTGCCTGCGGCACTCGTATGTCACGCATCTGATCGAGGACGGTTTCGACCCGCTATTCGTCCAGCAGCAGGTCGGCCACCGATGGGGATCGACCACGGCGCTCTACACCGGCGTTTCGGGTGACTACCGCAACCGCACCCTGCGCCGCGCCCTGGATGGGGCGTTCACACCATCGGCAACGATTGAGGGAGGATCATCATGACAAAGACCGTCGCCTACCACTGGCACCTGCGCAAGCTGATGAACGAGAGCGGTATGCAGTCCACCACCGATCTGGTGCCGTTGCTGGCCGACCGGGGCGTGGTGATGAGCTCCACCCAGGTCTACCGGATCGTCACCGGGCGGCCCGAACGGTTGAACATGCAGTTCCTCGCCGCGCTCTGCGACATCTTCGGCTGCACCCCGAA
>JAAZAD010000536.1 GCA_012514505.1 Rhodococcus sp. (in: high G+C Gram-positive bacteria)
GGCGCCGTCCAGGGAGATCTGCACGTCGACGTAGTCGCTGGCCGCGAGGCGGGCCGCCACCTTCTTGTCGATCTTCACCCCATTGGTGGAGAACTTCACCCCCACCTGATGGTCGGTCGCGTAGTCGACAAGTTCCCAGAAGTCCGATCGCACAGTGGGTTCGCCACCGCCGATGTTCACGTAGAACACCTGCATGCGTTGCAGTTCGTCGATGATCGACTTGCACTGCTGCGTGCTGAGCTCGTTCGGGTCACGCCGCCCCGACGAGGACAGGCAATGCACACACGACAGGTTGCACGCGTAGGTCAGTTCCCAGGTGAGACAGATGGGGGCGTCTAGTCCGAGCTCGAACTGGTCGACCAAACGGCCGACCGGAGCAGGACTCGCGGGGGGTTCGAGCACTGAGGGCTTTTCGAACACTGAGGTCATGGGGGTCCCCTAATACGGAGGTTGTGCAGGTACGAAGCTCGAGCAGGTCAGGCGGGAACGATCATGTTCGAATCGGCCAGAGTGGCGAGTGCCCGCGCATATTGCGGGGCCGCTGCATCGTCGATCCCCTGAGCCTGCAAAGCAGACCGAACGTCGGCGTGATCGGGCAGTGCCTCCACGACGGCCACGATCGTGCGGTTCTTGAGGAACGACAGTTTCCTGGTGCCGAAGTGGTAGAGCAGCGCCCCGAACGGTTCGGGACGCAGCGCCACCTGCGGGTTGAGCTTCCATCCGGCATCCAGGTCGATGCCGGTGGAATCCGCCCGGGCAGAAGCGGGTGCGGACATGATCAGTACACGCCGCACATGCCGTCGATCGAGACCTCTTCTACGAGCGACTCCTCGACCAGCTCGGTGTCGATGGTGTTGTTCTCACGGTCCGACATGGTTCCTCCTGTGTGTAGTGGCATAGGCCACAGGATCTGCGTCATATTCGACACGGTCTGTGACTTGCTTCACCACCATAATGGCATCGAGTGCATAATGACAGGGGTGGAGGTGAGATTGCATGAGAAGTCGACGTAACTCGTCCAGCCGGGTAGGTCGGCGCCCGTCCACGACGCAGGATCGAATCGGCACGGTCGCCATCGAGTTGTTCACGATGCAGGGCTTCGAGGCCACCAGCGTGGACGAGGTGGCCGCAGCGTGCGGGATCGCGCGGCGAACGCTGTTTCGCTACTTCCCGTCGAAGAATGCGATCCCCTGGGGCGACTTCGACGAGCACCTCGCGATGATGCGCGCCGAACTCGCCTCGCTACCCGGCGATGTGCCACTCGTCGACGGCCTGACGTCTGCGCTGCTGCACTTCAACACCGTGCCGGCCACCGAAGCCGCAATGCACCGCAAGAGAATGAGTCTCATCCTGAACACGCCGACACTGCAGGCGTATTCGTCGGTCATGTACGAGGGCTGGCGCAAGGTTGTGGCCGAGCACGTCGCTGCGCGCCTCGGACTGCAACCGACCGACCACGGGCCGCGAACGGTCGGCTACCTACTGCTCGGCGTTGCGATGTCCGCCTATGAACAGTGGCTGGCGGACGACACACTCGAACTCTCCGATCTCCTCACCGCCGGCATGACGTCACTGGCAGATGGGTTGAGATCACTCGACGGGAGCGTCGTTCCGTGAGCACCTCCATCACACCCGAGGCTTTCGATTCGCTGGCACCGTGCCCGCCCGGCGTGTGGTCTCACGGCCGGGTCACCGTACGCCGCGTTCCGAGTGGGCCGATCTCACTCACCCGCACCGGCAATGAACTTCTCGTCACCCATTCGCTTCGTCCCGAAGATCTCGGCGAACGGTTGGTCGCCGAGGTGACAGCGTCGATCGCAGACGCCGACTTCGGACAGGCGAAGTTCGAGTCGACGATGGTCGGACTTGTGCGCTCCACCGTCGACGGCCCACTCGAATCCTGGGAGGGGTACTACCGCAACTCGCTGCGGGATCTGCTCGACGGGACCGCCGACTTCGCTCCGATCCACGACAAGGCCGCCGAACTCGTGCGAGGGTCGGTGATCGACCTGGGTTCCTGCTTCGGTTTCCTGCCACTCCGGCTGGCCCAGATCGGCGTTCACGTCACCGCCACCGACCTCGAGCCGGGCACCATGCGACTTCTCGCCGCGGTTGCTCCGCGCCTGGGAGTCTTCGTGGAGACCCTCGTCTGCGACGCCGCACACGTGCCGGTCCCCGATGACAGCGCAGACACGGTCACTGCGGTCCACTTGCTCGAACACGTCGACGAGCCGACCGGAACGGCCGTCCTCGCCGAGGCCCTACGCATCGCCCGCGAACGAGTGATCGTCGCAGTCCCCTACGAGGACGAGGCGCAGGCCTACCACGGTCACGTGCGCACGTTCGACCACGCCGAACTGACCCGACTCGGGATGAGCACAGGACGCCCCTTCGAGGTGTTCGACCATCACGGCGGGTGGCTCGTCATCGACAGCCGCTAGCTATACGCCCACCAGGTCGGCGACGCGGGTCGCAATACTCTCGCTGACGTCGCGAATCTCGGCGGCGAGAGCGTCACGGCTCTTCGTGTCCGACTCGTGCACGAAGGTCGTCGATCCCAGAGTGGCACCGCAGTATTCGACGATGCCGCGCTCGATCTGCGTCCGGAAGGCGTCGTACACACCGTGGCGTTCGAAACTCTCCGCATCGTCGGCGGCAACCGGGATCAGGTGGACGGTGAGTCGGTCCAGCTTCTTCACGAATCCACTTTCCGGGGTGACTTCGTATGCCCACCCGTCCACGAAGACGCGATCGATCCAACCTTTCAGCAGTGCGGGCATCGACCACCAGTACACCGGAAACGCGATGATCAGATGATCTACACGATCGAGTCGTTCCTGCTCGGCTACCACGTCCGCAGGCACAGTCCCGTTGCCACGGAACAGGTCCAGGTCGGCCTCGGAGAATCGGGGGTCGAAGTTCTCGGCGGCCAGGTCGGCGATCTCGACCTCACCGCCTGTGGTGCGGATGGCCGCCGCAGTAGCTCGGGCGACATGCTGGGTCAGTGACTCGGGATCGGAGTGGGACACTACGACGAGTGAGGTCATGAGCGCTTCCTTCATTCGATGGATGCTTATGTACCAACAGTAGGTTACTATTCGTATATAGCGCAAGGAGGTGTCCGATGGCACGCACGAGACTGTCGCGGGCCGACAGATACGACCAGCTCGTGGAGGTGTCGTGGGCGCTGGTGCGAGCGGAAGGCACGGACGCACTCACCCTCGGCCGCTTGGCCGAACATGCCGGCGTCGCAAAACCGGTCGTCTACAGCCATTTCGCCTCCCGCGCCGCATTGTTGGCCGCCCTTTTCAAGGAGTTCGACGACCGCCAGACGGCAATGCTCGAGGAGTATCTCGACGCCGCTGAGGAGACCCTGGACGGGCGCGCGAACGCCATCGCCAACTCGTACGTCGGATGCACACTGGCGCAGGGAAGAGAACTGACGGGTGTGCTTGCAGCGCTGGAAGGTTCGCCTGAACTGGAGCAGGTCAAACGCGAATCGGAGCACGCGTATACCGAACGATGCCGGGAAGTACTTGCTCCGTTCGGCACCGTCGACGGACCTTCACGACCATCGATGACGGCGATGTTCGGTGCTGCGGAAGCACTCTCACACGCTGCCATAGTGGGAACGCTCTCACCCGACGAGGCCGAGAGCGAACTCGCCGCGATGATTGTCGCGATCGTCGGCAAGAATTAGATTGTCGGCAAGAACTAGGTCGACAGATCGCGTCGCCTGAACATCGCAACACCCACCGCCCCCAGCACCAAGGCGATCACTGTCAGAACAATCAGCGGGCCCGCGGTCACGTCTGCGGCCGGCACTGCAGGTATGTGACTGAACGGCGAAATGTCGTGCACTGCATCGGGTAGCCCGAGCAGCGGGCCGAGCATGCCCGCGATGAGGCAGACGGCAAGCACCGCCCAGGACAAGCCGGTAGCGAGCGCGGGCAGGGCACCGAACAGCAACATCACCACAGCGACGACGACCAGAATCGCCGGAACGAACACCAGGGCGGCAACCGTCAGGTCGACGATCCTCCCTGCGACATCACCGGCAACCAGTCCGTACGCCAATCCGGTCGCGACACCGGTCAGTATCTGCAGCGCGAACACCCCGGCCACGACAATGACGACATGGGACAGCACCCAGCGTGGCTTACCGACAGAAGTAGCAAGAACCTGCTCGAGACGTCCCGCCGACTCCTCGGCACGCATGTGCAGAAGCGCTTGAACCGCGTAGGCGGCAACCGCGATGGCCATCATCGCGAAGATCGCGGCGAAGTAGGCGTCGACCATGTCGGGGATGCCGCCACCGAGCTTCGCCATCAGGTCGCCGGCCTGCTCGCCGTCACCGAGGAAGTCGTCGATCTGGTCACCGATTGCGCCGTACGCCAGGGCGACTGCCCCGATCCCGATTCCCCACCACAGGAGCGTGCCTCGCTGTATTCGCCACGCAGAACCCAGTGGGGTGGGGAGAGAATGCGACGCCCGTTCGGGTCCCGGCTTTGTGGGGAACAACCCGGCTCCGATGTCCCGTCGTTCGGTCAGTGCGAATGCACCGAGCCCGCATGCCGCTGCGGCAACAACGAATAATCCGAGGACCCACCATGCGTTCACGTCGTACGGCCGGGTCAGCTCGGCCCAACCGACCGGAGACAGCCACGATGCCCAACCGGGGTCGACGCGAATTCCGTCGGCGGACACGTCCCCCGACATGTCACCGAAAGCGCGCAGGAGAAAGGCGAGTCCGAGAAGTCCGCCTCCGATTCCGTTCGCGGTGCGTGCACCTTCCGTGGCTTGCGCCGCAATGGCTGAGACTCCGGCAAAGACGATGCCGACTCCGCCGACTCCCAGTCCCAGTAATGCCGATCCACCGATGGGGAATCCCTGGGCAGCAAGCACACCCGCCACCAGGACCGCGAGAAGGATGTTGGTTCCTGCCGCCACGGCGAGCGCAGCCGTGAGCAGGGCCTTGCGCCCCACCACTGACGCCTCCACCAATTCCGCTCGACCGGTCTCCTCGTTCTGCCGGGTATGGCGGACGACCATCAGGATGCTCATCAGCCCGGCGGCCACGGACATCAACATGACTGTTTGGCTCGCGGTGACCGCCCCGACACTGTCACCGGAGATGAGGCCGTTGGTCGCCAGGGCTACCGGCGACTTCGCGGTCGTCATGGCGAACTCGTGCAGGTCGCCCTGGGTGGGATACAGGCCCACCACGCTCGACGCCGAGAACGCCATCAGCAGCGTCAGCGCGATCAGCCACACCGGAATCTGAATGCGATCTCGCCGCAACGCCAACCGAATCAGGCGGCGCGTGCCGGTGAACGGACTCGCGCCGCGCCCGACAGCCGACGGAGTAGGCGCCGGCGCGGACAGTGTCGCGGTACTCATGACGCCGACACCCGGTTCTCGGCGCGCTCGTGACTTTTCCCTTCGCGCCCCAGCTCGTCGCCGTAGTGCCGCAGGAACAGTTCCTCCAATGTGGGCGGCGTGGACGTCAGGGAGCGGACCCCGAACGACAGCAGGTGCCGCAGGACACCGTCGATCTCGCTCGTGTCCACTTCGCAGGTTGCATGCAGACCGTCGACCCGAACATCGTGCACCCCACCGAGGTCCGCCAGACCGGTGACC
>JAAZAD010000537.1 GCA_012514505.1 Rhodococcus sp. (in: high G+C Gram-positive bacteria)
ATACAAGCCCAAGCCGAAGAAGAAGGCGGCGTCGTGAGCATTCACACGCATCCGGCCTTCTCGTCATTGCGACGAGTGCAAGCGACGATACGATCCGGCACATCATCCGTAGGCGCCTGGATGGCTTTGCTCCGCCCGCCACTCGCTATGAAGACAAGGGAGAGGGAATGGCCAAGGAGCACATGAAGTCCTGGCGGGTCGGCGACGTCACCGTGACACGCATCGTCGAACTGTGGGACTTCCAGGACGACATCCACATGACCATGCCCGACGCGACGCCGGAAGAGGTAATTGCGCTGGAGTGGCTGCACCCGCATTACGCGACGGCCGAGGGCCGGCAGCGGATGAACTTCCAAGGGTTTGTGGTGCAGACGCCAGAGCGGATTGTCGTGGTCGATTCCTGCATCGGCGCCGGTCGCCGACGCGACTTCGACGTGTTTTGCGATCTTCCGGACGGTTTCCTCGAGGACCTGGAGAGCCTCGGCATCAGCCGTCATGACGTCGACACCGTGATGTGCACTCACCTGCACT
The DNA here is from genome assembly GCA_012514505.1 of Rhodococcus sp. (in: high G+C Gram-positive bacteria). Classification (GTDB taxonomy): domain Bacteria; phylum Actinomycetota; class Actinomycetes; order Mycobacteriales; family Mycobacteriaceae; genus Rhodococcus_F. The sequence continues at coordinate 532 of JAAZAD010000537.1, forward strand.
TCGACCATGTAGGGTGGAACACCTACAAGGATCCCGAGACCGGCGAGTACAGGCCGACTTTCCCTGACGCCCGCTACCTGTTCGGCCGCACCGAATACGAGGCCTGGCAGACGATCCGCCACGACGGCGTGCATACCGATATGCACCTTGTGGAGTGCGTCGATCCGATCGTAGCGCTTGGGCTCGCTGACTTCATTGAGCCGGACCACACCATTGCCGAAGGCATTCGGTGCGAGCCGAGCCACGGCCACACGCCGGGCCACGTGCACGTGCGCATCTCCAGCCAGGGTCAGGAGGCGGTGATCACCGGCGACCTGATGCACCACCCGATGCAGTGCGCGATGCCGCACCGCGACGCCACCTTCGACATGGACAAGGAAGCCGGCCGGCAGACTCGCATCCGCTTCGTCGACACGTATGCAGACAGCGGAGTGCTCGTGATCGGCGCTCACTTCGCCGAACCGACCGCGGGGCATCTGGTCCGCGATGCGGACGGCGAAGTGTGGTTCAGGGGGCTCGGCCTATGACCAAGCCCATCCCCGAATACCCGTATGACATCTTCACGCCCGAGGCGGTGCGCAATGCGCGCGAGGTCGACGATACGCTGCGCGAGTTCGCGTCGGTCGTGCGCCTGGCCGACGGTACGCATATGCTCGGCCGGCACGAGCATGTCTCGGCCGGTCTGCTCGACTGGAAAGCCTTCTCCAGCACCTCGCGCCCATGGCACGACCCGAACTCGCCCCGGCCTGAAATCTTGCTCACGGACGATCCGCCGCGCCACACGCAGGTCCGCAAGGTCATCGCGGAAACGCTTTCGCCGCGTGCTCTTGAACGGGTGAAGGGCATCTTCGAAGTCCGCGCACAGGAACTGCTCGAGCGGCTACGTGCCCGCGAGGGTGAAGCGGTCGATGCGGTCAGCGATATTTCGCAAGCCTATGTCTTCCAGGTCCTGCCCGACATCCTCGGCCTGCCCGAGGAGGGCCGCGAGCACATGCACGGTTTTTCCGAGATGGTTTGGGCGACGATGGGGCCACCGGGCGAACTGTTCGACCAGGCGATGCAGCACGATTACTCCGCCGTGGTGCAGTGGCTGGAGACGCAGTGCGAGCGCGATGCGCTCGACCCCGAA
>JAAZAD010000538.1 GCA_012514505.1 Rhodococcus sp. (in: high G+C Gram-positive bacteria)
GACGACGAATCTGCTCTGGTGACGGCGAAAGCGTTGCTGGTGCTCGGCGCCGGGGCCGCCTTGTTCACGAGTCTCATTGCAGAAGAAGACGATTCACCGGAACTGCGCGGTGAGATTCTCTCTCTTCTCGTGTCTTCACTTCCCGAAGTCGATTGAGTCGATCATCCTATGTCGTCACGCGAGATCGTATCGGGATTGTCTGCTGCGCAATCATTTCCGACAACCAATGCCGTGATCTGGGGTGGTTGTGGGCCGGCGAGCAGAATTGCCGTCCCCGCGCGTCCTCGAACCTCGACCTGACCGGAGCCGAGAACTGGCCGCGATGCATCGATACCGTTGGCCTGTAGGCAATTCGAGAGCGCAGTGGGTGATTCGAGTGGGCCGAGGTTCCGGGACCCGATCAGCGTCATCATCTGGCCTGGATCGGGTTCACCTGCGAAGTCCATGTCCGGTGTGGGTTCCGCGGTGGTGCTCGGGAGTGCGACGGTCTGTTCCGTCGAAGGATCGCTGTCGGTAGCTACCGAGGGAAGGAATACTGCGGCGGCCACAACTGCAACGGCAGCCGCCGCAGCGGTACCTGCGGCCGCGACAGCCCAAGCGCGGGGTCGACGCGGGAACCGAATGACGTTGTCGGCTTCTACCTGTGTGCCGGGCTCGCCGCGTGACGTGTCCGTTGGAGAAGCATGGCTCAGCGCGGTATCGATTCTGGCTGCGACACTGTCGGGGATCGGTGTCTCGCCCGTTTCATCCCGGCCCAGCTCGAACAACTCCATGGTGAGCGCGTCGAGTTGGTCGATGACCCGCATCGCCTCGGGATCATTGCGAACCTCGGGCCACAGCCGTTCGCTGTCCGACTCGGAGAGCACGCCCGCATGCAGGTCCGACAGCAGGTCCGTGGAGTACGGGCGCGCCGAAAAATCGTCTTCGTCGGCCATCACCCCTCCTGTCCCTGTCTTTTCGAACCGAGCTGTTGTTCCGACTTGCAAGGCTTCACTGTGTTTTGACGCGGCAGACTCACGATCGGTTCCCGTCGTAGCGGAAATACTCGAGCAACTCCGCCAGTTTCGTGCGGCCACGCGCACACCGGCTCTTCACGGTGCCTGGCGGTACCCCGAGAATCCGAGCGGCTTCGGCAACCGAGTGACCCTCGATATCGACGGTGACCACTGCAAGCCGCTGCTCGTCCGGTAGCCGGTGCAGGGCCTGTTGGATCATCAACCGGGTTTCCACCCCCGCTGCTTCGTCGCGGCGGGAGGGCGGATGAGCATCTTCGTCGGGTGACAACGGCTGGGTGGGCCGAGCCTTGGCACGGCGGATCCTGTCGAGGCAGGCATTGACGACAATGGTGTGCAGCCAGCTACGAACGGCCGCGTCCCGCCGGAACGACGAGGCAGTCCGATGCGCCGAGAGCATCGCGTCCTGCAGGGCGTCGGCCGCATCCTCCGCCGAATAGCTGGTGCGTTTCGCGACGTGCCACAGGTGATTCTGGTGTCGGTGAAAGAGTTTGGCGAAAGCGTGTGGATCACCCGCGACGTGGGCGCCCAGCAACTCGATGTCGGACGGTTCGACATCGGGGTCGTCGCCGCCCTCCCCCCTGAAGAAGTGCACGGGCGGATACTAGCTCACGGATCGTCGTCTGGTGAGTCGGACGGGTTGTCAGTTCGACTGACGGGTGCGCGTTCTACTCGGCTGCCTTGAAGCGGATCTCTCCGATGGAGGACTGGTTCTGGCCGCCTTCGGTGGACAGGCTGGTGATCCACACCAGAACGTTCCGTGTGGCGCCATCCATCTGCACTGGGATGTCGGTGACGTCGCCGCGCAGTTCCGAGGCGCCGACCACCTGTGTCTGAGTGAGTCCCGCATCCGGCGCTGGGGCCGTACGGATCTCCACGTGGGTGCCCGGGGTCGGAGAGTCGATGCTCACTTCGGCGATCTTGGTGGGCGCGGGCAGCGTCATCATCAGGCCCACACCGTTCTTGAGCGCTGGGAACGGCTGGAAATAGGCATCGGTGCTCCACGTGGTGGCAGGGTCGCCGTCAATGACCAGGTGGGCGTCTGCGGGGCTGTCCGGCGTGCCCTGGGGTGAGAAGACGGCCGCGCCCTCGGGTACGACGTCGGGACCGGGTGCCGCTGCGGGCGGAGCGTTTTCGCCGCCGGCGTTCTCGCCGTCTTCGCCGTCGGCGACAGGCTCTTCGGGTACACCGGTGAGCCCGATGTTCGTCTGCTCGGTCAGGGGCGCGTCGGAACCGCTGCCGGTGAGGAAGTTCGCCAGCCAGAATCCGAGCAGCGCCAGCGCCACCACGGTGGCCACCGACAGCGCAGCCAGCGCGATCAGCATCTGGTTGGACTTCTTCTTCTCGGCTTCGACCGCCTCGGGATCGGCGAGGGCATGTCCGGAAGCACCGGGAGCGCGCTGGCCCAGGCGTAGGGCCGGGATCATCTCGGTTTTCTCGTTGACGACGGACGCCTGGTCGAGGATGTGCTGGACCGTCGCAGCAGTCCGAATGCCACTACCCGTTTCGAGGGAGCGCAGCGCGACGGCAGAGATCTCGAAGGGCACCTCGGGCCTGATCACGCGGGGGCTGATGGGTGCACCGGACGAATCCTGGTCGGCGAAGCGCATGCCGCCGACGCTGCCCGGCTTGTGATCCGGCTTCTCGCCGGGGGCCGTCGGTTCGGGGAGCGGCCACTTGGCGGTGATGAGGCCATACAGCATGGCGCCGAGTCCCCGCACGTCAGAGCTGGAATCGGCATCCGAGAGAGTGGCGGGGAACGCCAGGACGGCGTCGCCGTTGATGCTGATCCGAACCCGGTCGGGATGATCGATGGACAGGGCTCCACCGGCACGATGCGCGGCCTCGGCGGCGGCAGCGAGCGCACGGATCGCCTTCGCAGCACCGATCGGAGAGGGCTTGGTGTCTGCCATCTCGCGAAGTGAGCGGCCCGGCGTCCATTCTGCGACGACGATGCCACCGGAGCTGCCGCGGACCACGTCGAGAACACGTGCGAGACCGGGTTGATTGATTCTGCCGAGGCGGAGGGTGCGCGACAGGATGGCCTGCGACCCTTCCGGCCCGTTGGAACTCGACTGCTGTTCGGCGTCGACGAAGGTCAGCGCCACCTCGCGGTCGAGTTTGATGTCGAGTGCCTGCCAGAACTGCAGTCCTCGGGCACCACCGTGTGGGGTGAGGAGGCGGTAACGACCCCCTGCGACGGAAGCGCCGGGGATCAGCTTGGGGCCGCGGGTGCTGGGTCGGGGTGCGTCACTGCGGCCGGGACCGGTCACGATCGGCATGACGCCGGTATCGACCGTGTGGTCACGGCCCGACGACTGGGCCTCGGGACGCGCAGGCGCCGGCGGTGTTGCGCGAGGCGGGACTGGGCGGGCCGGGGCGGCTGGCGGAGCTGCCTTGCCCGCTCCGGCGGGCTTGTCGGCGTCGGTGGCGGCCTTGTCGGAGTCGATGTTGGTGGTCGGGGCGTCGATGCCGTTCGAAGACGCAGCCGAGTCGGCGGGCTTGCTCGGCACCGGGGACTTGCTCGAGTCGGCGGACTTGCTCGAATCGGTGCGCTGAGCCGAGTCGCGTTCGGATGCCTGCACCGCGGAACCTCCGGCAGCCTTGCCACCGGGCACGTCGTCGTTGCTCACCCTCACTCCTTCACCTTCGAATGCCCAACTCCGACCTTGCCCGGGCTGCATTCCTGCCCGTGGGTTACCAGAGTACGGGAGTCCCGAGTGTCCATCCTGCACGTCCCGTCCCGTTCGAATCACCGGAATGAGTTCGGTTTCTGCGTCGAGAAGCGGATCGACGTCGGGTTCCGGCTCGGCCTGTCCGCGCAGCGCACGCACCTTTCGCGCGACTGTGACTGTGATGGCGAGGATTTCGGGGATCTTGGCGAACCACATGATGATGAACGTCAGCCCGAGCATCAGAACGGCGTCGAGTATGACCCGCACCATCGAGCCCGGGCCGCCGAGCGTGTCCGTGAGTCGGTCGAGACCGGCGAGTCGGTCGACCCCCAGCATGACGAGTGCGCCGATGAGGGATGCGACGGCAACGGTCCACACCGTTTTGCCGACGTTCGCCATCTGGAGGTTCCCGAGACTGCGATGGAGTAGGTACCCACCGATGAACGCACCGGTGATGTACGCCAACCCGTTGGCGGCGCCGAGCAGGATGACGACCTGATCAGGGTTCGACGTCAGCACAGGCGTCAACGCGGAAAGGGCGATTTTCACCGTGGTGATGCCGAGGACGATCCAGGTGGGGGTCCAAGCCTTTTCGCGGGCATAGAAGATGCGCAGGTGGATCAGCACCAGGGCGTACGGGATCAGGGTGAACGCAGACCAGCTGACGGCCTCACCGAGTCGATTGGCATCCGAGGAGCCGAAGTTGCCGTAGCCGTACAGAGCCTCGCCGACCTGCGGACCCATGAAGGTGAGGAACACGATGATCGGGACGAGCGCGATCATCGTGAGCCTGGTGGCGACGGACAGATCGTCGACGACGGCGGGGGTGTCGTCGGCAGCGGCGTTGCGGCTCAGCCGGGGCATGATGACGGTCAGCACGGTCACGCCGAGCACGCCATACGGCAATTGAAGGATCGCCCACGCATTGCTGTAGATGACGGGTCCGGCCTCGTCGAACTGCGAGGCGATGCGGTACACGACGACCATTCCGGCCTGGCTGAGCAGGACGTACAAGATGATGGCGATGCCCATGCCGCCGAATTGCTTCAGGCGGTCGTCGAGTCCCCATAGCGGCCGCAGGTCGATTTTCTCGCGGCGCACTGCCAGGAAGACCGTAGCGGCCTGGGTGACCACACCGAGCGTCACACCGATACCCAGGGTGAGCAGTTTGGGGTCGCTCATACGCACCGGGTTGAGTGAGATCTCGCCCGGTGTCACCAGGTAGATCACCAGCACAGTGAGCACCATGAGGTTGTTGAGGACCGGTGCCCACGCGCCGGGCCGGAACACCTGCCGGGTGTTCAGAATGGCTGTGAACAGGGCGGACAGACCGTAGAACACGATGGCCGGCAGCAGCAGGTACGCCAACGCCGTGGTGAGTGCGGTACTCACCTCACCGTCGGTGGGGATCAGCATCTGGGCCAGGATCGGCGCCGCCGCGGTCGCGAGAAGGGCGCCCGCCCCGAGGAGTACCAAGGTGGCGGTGAACAGGCGGCGGACGAATGCGGCGCCCTTGTCGGGGTCCTCCCGCTCGGCGCGAACCAGCACGGGAACGACGATGGCGGTGAGCACGGCACCGAGCAGCAATTCGGCGATCATGTTGGGAATGACGGCGGCGGCGGTGAACGAGCTGGCGACGCCGGCGCCGAGGACGGTCACGATCAGCAACTGCTTCGCGAACCCGGTGATGCGGCTGATCAGGGTGGCGAACGCGATCGAACCGGTCGAGGCGAGGAGTCCGGGGTTCCGTCGTGTGCCGGGTTCGTCGGCCTGTTCATTCTGGTCGGTCGCAGAATCGGGTTCCGCGGCCGGTTCGGGGTGTGGATCGGTGCGAATCGCCGCGAACTGCACGGTGGGAGCATCGTCTGCCGCGTACTGATAAGGGTCGTGATACCCGCGCTCCCACCCGCCGGCTCGTGGGCGGAAGGGAGCGTGGGAGCGGGAAACGGGACGGTCCTGCTCGGGGGGATTCCCGGTCATGAACGTTCGTACCCTTCATCAGCTCGGTCTGGTTGGCCCCGGAAACGATGCCAGAGGCGACGGCCGGCGAGCAGCAGCAGCAACGCGCCGGTACACGCTGTCAGTATGGCCAACACCTGCCCGTAGGCGTTGGACCGCACGGTGGCGGTGGTCGGTTCACCGAGCGCCCGGCCATCGGCCGTCGTCAACGAGAACTGCACCTCCAGCTTGCGCGTGTCGTCGATCCGTGCGGGAACGGTGAGTGTGCGGCTACCCCGTGGCGGCAGTGTGGTGGCCCCGATATCGGTGATCTGCACCCCCGACGGTGCGTCGACATGCAGATGGACGTCGATCGCGATGGGCAGGTCGTTGCGCGCGACCAGGAGCAGGGGACTTTCCTCGGATGCGAGGGTGTAGACGCCGCCGGGCGAAACCACCATCACCGATGACGCCATGCGATCGATCGAATCTCGAACCTGCGTGACGCGGTTGCGGGCAGCGTCCTCCGCGCGCGCCTGCTCCGCGTCACGGTGATGGGCGAGGCTCATGGCGCGCAGCAGATCCTCGCGCAGCGGTGCGGTGAACCTGGCCGGCGTCATGATGCCGTGGGGATCGGGGACGAGCGCTGCCTGGAAGGACTCGATGCGTGGCAACTGGTCGGCCGCAGCCAGTCGCACGTGTTCCGAGGTGCCGTCCTCACGGGCTTGATGGGGGTAATCGAGTTCGGTGGTGCCCACAGTGGCGGGTGGCCCCGCGATCACGGCGTCCAACGGGCGGGGGTCGGCCAATCCGGAACGCAGTAGCGACGACACGCTTGCCAGGATCGCTGCGGCGTCGTCGCCGTCGGCCGTCCACAGCTGTGGAGGCACCACCATCAGGGATCGCGGTTCGGGTGTTTCACCAGCTTCGGGCGGGTTGAGTGCGGACCACGTGACGGCACCGAGGGCGTCTTGGCGGCGTGCCGTCTGCGAGTCGCTCGCCAGGTTGTAGCGCTGCGAGGTCGGTGTGTACGAGGGAGTCTGCGGTGTCTCACCGACTGCGGCCAGTGAGGTCGCCACTGCGGGGTCGAACAGGAGGGCGTCGACTGCGCCAGATGCCGGTTGCCCCTGCTGCGGCGGGACGGGTTCGAGGACCCTGGCGGTGTCACCATCGGGTTGGTCACCACCGGATCGAGAGCTTGCCGCGGCGGTCGACCGAGGATTCGTGTCCACCGCATTGGCGGCGACGAGCGCCGTCACGTCCTGCTCACGGCGGACGGTCGCAGCGGTGGCGGTGTCCATCACGCCGGAATCGCTCCACACCAGATTGCGTAGCGTGCGCACACCCAGGATGTTGTCGACGATGTCGGCTGGGGCCGTGAGTGCGGCGGCAGTGAGCTGTGGGTTGCCGACCGCTGTGAGGGCCGCAAGATCGACCTGCGCGAACGGGACGGCGGTGGTGCACATGTCCTGGGCCAGCGCGCGTACACGCTCGAGCCACTGGGCAGCGGCTTCGGCACCGGCCCCCTCGCGTGCGGCACCTGTGGGCTGCCGCGGGTCCTTGACCACCAGGTAGCCGCGGGTCATGTTCTCGACCGTGATGAGCAGGTCGGGGTCGATGGCGAGGCACAGCGAGTCGGCCAGCTCGGGGTCCGTCTCGTCTCTGGTGGCGAATTCGACCGCCGAAACCAGTTCGTCGAGCCGGCCTCCGTCGCTCAAGGACTGTCCGAGTTCGTCGTCCACCAACCGGACCGGGTCACCCACGGAGCCCGGGATACCCGCGGCGAGGTGAGGTTCGGCGGCCAGCGGCCACAACATCGTCATGCCGACCGGACTCGAGATGTCCGGCGGGACCGGCGGCGTTCCCTTACCGGGTTCCCCTTCGCCGGGCACGCCGAGAACAGGCAGCAGGAACCGGGCGTCGTCGAGCCGTGCGGGTCCGCCGTACTCGGGTGTGCCGTTCACATTGACCATCAGCGGGAACACACCGGGTTCGGTGATGTCGAGGGACGGACCGCTATCCGAGCGCAGCGGCAGGGACAGGGAAAACTCCTGCGTCGCGCCCTCGTCCAGGCGCTCCGAGACGACGTCGAACAGGCCGACCGTGTCGAATCGGGACTGGCCGGCCGTCAGCACCGACCGCAACTGCGGGCTCTCGGTGATTTCGGGGGCACGTTGCAGGCGGACGTTCACGTCCTCGACCGGTCGATCGCCGATGTTGCGGACCGAACCCTCGACTGTGACGGTCGGCTCACTCGAGGTGGTGACGTATTCGGGTGTCACCTCGTCTATGGTCAGGTGCAGGAACTCGGGTTCCTCGGTGTCGTTGCCACCGCGCACCGGGTCCTGTGCTTGGGCCGGGTGATTCGCCTGTGCCGGACCTGCCAGGGCCGCCGGGGCGGTCGCGACCGGTACGAAAGACACCGCGAGTGCGGTCATGATCGCGGCACCGGCGCGGCTCAGGACCGGCCTCATCCGGCCTCGGCATTCATCTCGGCGATGAGTTCGTCGGCGACCTGGGCGAGTTTACGTTCGTCCGCGTACGCGAGTTTGGTCGCCAGTTCTGTGAGCGGCACCCAAGCGACCTCGGTGACCTCCACGTCCTCGTCGGACAGTTCGCCGCCGAGGAAGCGGAGGAGATAGTGGTGCACCGTCTTGTGGACTCGGCGACCTTCGGTGACGAACCAGTAGTCGATGCTGCCCAGTGAGGCCAGGACACTCCCCTGGATGCCGGTTTCTTCCTCGATTTCCCGCATCGCGGTCTGCTCGGCGGTCTCGCCGCTCTCGATGTGTCCCTTGGGGAGGGACCACAACAGTCTGCCGCGGCGATCGGTGCGTCCGATCAGAGCTGCGCACAGGTTCTCGCGGGGGCCGCCCAAACCGTTGACCACCAGGCCACCGGCAGACGTTTCACGAACCGTCCGCAGGCGCGTTTTCGCGGGTGAGCCGACGCCGGAGCGCCGCCGCGAGTTGCGGCGGCTCCTGTTGGCACGATCGGCAGCAGACACCCAATCGATAGTAGAGGGCCTCGAGGTGTCCCTCGAACGCCACACGCGACGACGCCCGCGCGAGCTGGGACGGATGTACCTCGAGGTTTCACGGAAACCACCCGAGAAGCGACGGCTCAGCACCTGGATTCAGGGGCCAACGCTGCCGATTCGACTCCGTCAATTCTGGATCATCTGGTGCGCACGCTGGAAGGACACGTCGAGAAGTTCACCGATGTCGCGCACGGGGACTCCTGACCCGGACAACTCGCGCGCTATGCGCTTCGCTTCCTTCGCTGCCTCCGCGTCGAGGCGGGTGGCTTCGAGTCGCTGTCTCTTGACCTTGCCGATCGCATCCGAAACGTGCGCGACGTTGCCAATCGTGTCGATGTTCACGGTCACGGCGATCTCATCGATCGTTAGCCCTGTATGAAGCGCTATCACCTCGCGCGCCATCAATTCCGCTTCGCCGATGCGGCGCGCTTGGGTCAGTTCGTCGAGTTCGGGGATGCTGATCATCCACCAACGGCCCTCTCGGGTGACGTTGGCGGTATAGGGGTTGGCACTGCTGGTCATTTTGTCTAGTCTATTCAAGTAGACAGAATTAAGTCCACCCCTATAGACGGACGCCCGCGCGAGCTGGGACGGATGTATGCGTATATGGCCATTTGCGGGCGGCGGTAAGCTCCCTGGACGTGACAATTTCCCCTGGCTCCGACGCTTCGTCCGCTGTCGTCGACGACGAACGGCGTGCACGCCTGCTTGCCTCGGCGGCGGTGACGCTGCGGCAGTTGTCGGATGTGCTGACACCCCTCGGCGCGCGGTTCGCCGAGGCGGGCCATGAGCTGTATCTGGTGGGTGGCAGCGTCCGTGACGCGATCCTGGGGCGCCTGGGCACCGACCTCGACTTCACCACCGATGCCCGCCCGGAGCAGGTTCAGGCGCTGTTGAAGGGGTGGGCGGACACGATCTGGGACGTCGGGATCGAGTTCGGCACGGTGGGTGCTCGCAAGTTCGGGCAGGACATCGAGATCACCACGTTTCGGGCGGACGCCTACGACCGGGTGTCGCGCAATCCGGTGGTCGAGTTCGGTTCGAAGCTCGAGGACGACCTGGTTCGTCGGGATTTCACCGTCAACGCGATGGCCGTTCGTATCGACGCGGACGGTTCACACACGTTCGTCGACCCGCTGAACGGTATGGATGCGCTGCTGAAGGGGTTGCTGGACACGCCGTCCGCGCCGGAGACGTCGTTCGCCGACGACCCGCTGCGGATGCTGCGTGCCGTGCGATTCGTCTCGCAGCTCGGGTTCACGCTCCACGATCGGGTGCACCGGGCGATCATCGACATGGCCCCGCAGATCGACCGGATCAGTGCCGAGCGGGTGCAGGTCGAGCTGGACAAACTGATTCTCGGTGAGTTTCCGATCGATGGCATCAACAAGATGTGCGAGACCGGTCTGGCCGAACGGGTGCTGCCCGAGGTGCCGGCGATGAAGCTCGAGATCGACGAGCATCACCAGCACAAGGATGTGTACTGGCATTCGCTGACCGTGCTGAAACAGGCCATCGACCTCGAGGAAAATGATCCGGACCTGGTGTTGCGGTGGGCAGCACTGCTCCACGACATCGGCAAGCCGAACACCAAACGCAACGAGCCGGGTGGCGGCGTCAGCTTCCATCACCATGAGGTCGTGGGCGCGAAGATGGTGCGCAAGCGGATGCGCGCCCTCAAGTACTCCAAGCAGATGGTCGACGACGTGTCGCAGCTGGTGTTCCTGCATTTGCGGTTCCACGGCTACGGCAAGGGCCAGTGGACCGATTCTGCGGTGCGCCGGTACGTCACCGATGCGGGCCCGTTGTTGCCGCGCCTGCACAAGCTGGTGCGGGCGGACTGCACGACACGCAACAAGCGTCGCGCGGCGACCTTGCAGGCCACATACGACGACATCGAGGAGCGGATCGCCAAGCTCGCCGAGCAGGAAGATCTGGCGCGGGTGCGCCCGGACCTGGACGGCAACGCGATCATGGAGCTCCTCGGGATTCCCGCCGGACCCGAGGTGGGCAAGGCGTGGAAGTTCCTCAAGGAGCTCCGGCTCGATCGCGGGCCGCTCAGTCGTGAGGACGCCGAAGCCGAGTTGTTGGCGTGGTGGGGGAAGCAGTAACCCACTCCCCCGACGAACGGGACATTCGTCCGTTCTGACTGGACGAATGTTCCATTCGTACGGCTTCACTTCGGGCGACCACTGCTGACAAGGCAACCAACCCGAGCACCAGCCATGGACTGTCGAACTCGGAGATCGCCGCCGAGATGTTCTAAAGCCGCGAGGTGGCTGCATCAACTCATGAAGAAGGCAGCAAGTTGTGAAAGTGACGCGATGACGATCACTCCGAGAAGGATCATTCCCAGCTGAACCCAAGGGTTTTGCCAGCGGGATCGTGCTGTTTCACTTTCCTGCCGTTGCGGCTCCGCCTTCGCGTGTTGTGGAAGAACTTCCCCTGCAGTGCGTTTGACAAAATCTGGGTGTGCATCCGGGATGTAGAACGCAGAGCCGTCCGAAGCGAGGACTCCGGCACTGAACGTGGATCCGTACGCGAATGTTTTCGCGGCGATCAGCAGTAATGCGATGCCTCCGAAGACCACGCCCGTAACAGCTGCCGGGTGCGAAATACCGGCCTGAGCCAGCACAATGACAACAAGGAGCGGAACCACAGCAGCCAAGAAGACGGCTAGTGAGGCCCAGCGCCACCGCGTCTGTCCGCGCAAGCACTGGGTGCAACTCGGCCATTCGAGTTCGAGCATGTAGCGCGGTGCCTCGTCCGGTTGAAACATGTCCTGCGTCGGCTTCTCCGAGATGAGGTTGGTCTGGCGTCGTTCCACTTCGGGTTCGCCGTGTCGGGGGCATATGTCAGGCAACGGATCACTGAGCGACAACAGGTTCTCGGACCATCGCTCTACCAGCCCTTTTTCAGCATCCAGGTCGATGTCCTGGTGCCGCACTTGCAGCTTGACCGCTGTCCGCCCCGAGTTCGTCACGGGCCCAGCTTCGCATTTGTTCATGCGGAGGTGCACTTTGTTGTTGACCGAAGCAGCGAAGGCTGGTCTCACTATCCTGATTGGTGCGTGACGGTACGACACCTGGAGGAGAGAGTGGCCCCTCAGTGCGGCGATGCTCGGCCCGCCGTTCTCGTCGATACCGACACCGGTATCGACGATGCTCTCGCGCTGTTGACCCTGCTTGCACACCCCGCAGATTTGGTCGCAGTGGGAACGGTCTTCGGTAACTGCACCGAGAGGCAGGCGGCGTCCAACGCGCTCACCGTTCTCGCCGCCGCGGGCCGCACCGACATTCCGGTCGCGATCGGGTCGCCACGTGTCGGGCCATCGCGTCCCGGGCTCTCCCCACACGGCAGCGACGGTCTCGGTGACGCTGGAATGTGTCCCCCCGCAGGCGTCACCCCAGTCGATGACAGTGCAGTCGATCAGATACTGCGCACCGCCCGCGACCGGCCCGGTGAAGTCGACCTGCTGTGTCTGGCGCCGTTGACGAACATTTCCACCGCCCTGACCGTGAACCCTCTCGTCCTCTCCGCCTTCCGGACGGTCACGATCATGGGTGGAATGGGTGCCGCCGCTCGCCGCGCCACCGTTGCCGCGGCCCTCCCGAAGTTCCTGCCGAAGGGCGACACGAACACCAACCACGACGCCGCAGCCACCGCCCGGGTATCTTCAGCTCCAGGCCCCGTCACATGGGTGGGAATGGACGTGACCGGACGGCTCCCGTTGCCCTGGGCAACGCTCACGGATCTCGCCGCGACCTCATCGCTGGCGCGGTTCGTGCACGCCATCAGCGACGACTACCACCGCTACTGCACCGCTACCTATGGCGCCGCCGAACCGATCGTTACCGCGCACGACGCTGTCGCCGCCGTCGTGATGCTCGACCCCACAGTGGTCACCGCGGCGCAGCACCTCACCGGCCACGTCGAAGAGCACGACGGACGCTCAAGCTTGTGGGGGCAGGAATGCGTCGGCGTGACACCATCGCACCGGTTCGTCACCGGCATCGACTACACCCGGGTCGCTGAGCACATCACCGCGACGCTCGCAGGGCACGGACGAGGATCAGGGTAGCGGCCATGTGTCGTACCCGCGTCTAACGTCGATGAGGTAGCCGACGACTGAGGAGCAGCGATGAGCGACGTCACCACCAATCAACCTCTCGGTACACCTACTTGGATCGATCTTGGCATCCCGGATCTGGACAAGGCCATGTCGTTTTACGGCGGGGTTTTCGGGTGGGAGTTCGACGTGGGCGGAGAGGAGATGGGTCGCTACACGATGTGTCGGCTCCGAGGTAAAGCTGTCGCTGCGATGATGCCGAACCCCGATCCGACCGCCACCGAATTCTGGTGGAACGTCTACCTGGCCAGCGACGACCTCGATGCGACGGTCGCCCGTGCCCGGGATGCCGGTGGCGAAGTGCTGGTGGACCCGATGGATGTGATGAACCAAGGGCGGATGGCCATCCTGAAGGATCCGTCGGGCGGGCAGTTCGGTGTGTGGCAGGGGCGCGACCATGTCGGGTGCCAGCTGGTGAACGAGCCGGGGGCGCTGCTCCGCAACGACCTCGTGACACCCAACCCCGGACCTGCCCGTGATTTCTACGCGTCCGTCTTCGACTTCACCCTGGACGGAAACGACGATCTGGACGCGGGTGTGGACTTCACCTTCCTCCGCAGGCCGGACGGTCACGAGATCGGCGGCATCATGGGGGTGCCGGAGGCGCCCGCATCGTCCTGGGGCACGTTGTTCCAGGTAGAAAACGCTGACGCTGCGGTTGCGGCTGCCCGTGAGCACGGGGGTACGGCAAGTGACGCCGAAGACATGCAATATGGTCGAATGGCGCAGGTCACAGACCCGTTCGGTGCACAGTTCACCGTGGGTTCGACCAGGTAGCCGCCTTCTCACCGGCTTTCTCCGCCGCAGGTGCTCCAGACGTCATCGAACGCTCACCGGGGTTAATCCGAACGAAACACATGCACGGGCAGCATGGATGAAGGCGCGGCGCTGCGTGAACGGCGTCGGCCCGCCAGTGAGGAGCATCCGATGCAGCAGAAACCCGGTACGTCCGTGGTCAAGACTGCCTGCTCGTACTGCGGTGTCGGCTGCGGAATCGTTCTCGACGTGGAAACCGACCCGGAAACCGGACGCCGAAAAGTCCTGAAAGCCTCGGGCGACAAAGAACACCCCACCAACTTCGGCAGGATCTGCACCAAGGGCGCGACCAGCGCCGAGATGCTCGCAGCGGACGGCCGCATGGAGTCCGGCTACCTGCGCGCCGAACGCGGTGCAGCGCCAACGCCGGTCGGCGTGGACGAGGCGATCCGCGAAACCGCGGCCCGACTGAAGGCGCTGCTCGACGAGCACGGACCGGACGCACTGTCCTTCTACGTCTCGGGACAGATGTCGATCGAGGCGCAATACCTGGCCAACAAGCTGGCGAAAGGATTCGTCGGCACCAACCAGATCGAGTCCAACTCTCGGCTGTGCATGGCCAGCGCCGGTGCCGGTTACAAGCAGTCCCTCGGCGCCGACGGCCCACCCGGTTCCTACCAGGACTTCGACAAGGCGGATGTCTTCTTCGTCATCGGCGCCAACATGGCCGACTGCCACCCAATCCTCTTCCTGCGTCTCCTCGACCGGGTGAAGGCGGGTGCGAAGCTGATCGTCGTCGACCCGCGCCGCACCGCCACCGCCGACAAGGCCGACCTCTTCATGCAGATCAACCCGGGCACCGACCTGGCGTTGCTCAATGGCCTGCTCCACGAAATGGTGAAGAACGGGCACACCGATCCCGAGTTCATCGCCGAGTTCACCGAAGGCTGGGAGGTGATGCCGGAGTTCCTCGAGGACTACTCCCCCGACGCTGTTTCGGCCATCACCGGACTGGCCGCCGACGACATTCGGCAGGCCGCCAAGTGGATCGGCGAGGCCGCCAACTGGATGAGCTGCTGGACGATGGGGCTCAACCAGAGCACTCACGGCACCTGGAACACCAACGCCATCTGCAACCTGCACCTCGCCACGGGCGCCATCTGCCGACCGGGCAGCGGCCCGTTTTCGCTGACCGGCCAGCCGAATGCCATGGGCGGCCGCGAGATGGGCTACATGGGCCCCGGCCTGCCCGGTCAGCGTTCCGTGCTGGTCGACGAGGACCGCGCATTCGTCGAAGACCTCTGGAAGCTCCCCGCAGGCACGCTGCGCACCGACGTCGGCACCGGAACCATCGACATGTTCGAGCAGATGGTGGCCGGAGACATCAAGGCCTGCTGGATCATCTGCACCAATCCTGTTGCCACCGTGCCTAATCGGCGCACCGTCATCGAAGGGCTCGAGGCCGCCGAACTCGTCATCACACAGGACGTCTTCGTCGACACCGAAACCAACGGGTACGCGGACATCATGCTGCCCGGCGCACTGTGGGCCGAGTCCGAGTCGGTGATGATCAACTCCGAACGCAACCTCACGCTGCTGCAACAGGCCACCGATCCGGTCGGCGAGGCGATGCCCGACTGGCAGATCATTGCCCGAGTGGCATCCGAGATGGGATACGCCGAAGCTTTCGACTACTCCTCCGCCGAAGAAGTGTTCGAGGAGATCAAGCGCGCCTCGAACCCCAAGACCGGCTACGACCTGCGCGGCATCAGCTATGAGCGCCTCCGCGAAACCCCCGTCCAGTGGCCGAGCGCGCCCGGCGACACCACCGACCGGAACCCCATCCGCTACCTCAACGACGGGGTGAGCCAGAACCTGCTGACCGGCACTGACGGTGCACGGCCTCGCCTGGCCTTCGCCACACCGTCCGGCAGGGCTGCGTTTTTCCCGCGCCCGCACATGCCCGCCGCGGAGATGCCGGACGACGACTACCCCATGATCCTGAACACCGGTCGCCTCCAGCACCAGTGGCACACGATGACGAAGACCGGCAAGGTCGCCAAGCTGAACAAGCTCAATTCCGGACCGTTCGTCGAGGTCAACCCACAGGACGCCGAACGAGCCGGGATCGCGGAGGGCGATCAGGTCGAGGTCGCCTCGCGGCGTGGACGCGCAGTATTGCCCGCGGTGGTCACCGACCGTGTCCGGGTTGGCGACTGCTTCGCACCTTTCCATTGGAACGACAGCTTCGGCGAATATCTCAGCATCAACGCGGTCACCAACGATGCAGTCGACGACACCTCGTTCCAGCCCGAGTTCAAGGTGTGTGCCGTATCCCTAACGAAAGTTGCTTCTGCAAAGAAGGATTCGGACGCACCGGCCCAGCAGATGGGTACTCCGGCAGCGGAGATGAGCCGGATTCTGGGCCTTGGGAGCGCCGCTTCACCCACGTTCGACGAGCACGAGCGAATGTACATCGAGGGCCTGCTGTCCGGTTTGCAGTCCACGGAGATCGAGGGCGTTCCGGTGCTTCCGCGTTCGGCCCCGATCTCGGGCGCGAAACGTGTGTGGCTCGACGGTCTCATGGCAGGTCTGTTCTCCCGGACACCAGGCGGAGCAGGCACACCGGAACCCGACGCGGACCAGCCGGCGAGAGATGCGGGCCCGCCGGTCATCATCTTGCGCGCCTCCCAAACGGGTAATGCCGAGGAGTTCGCGGTCACCTGCGCCCAGCAACTGGAGGCGTCGGGGCGTGCCGCGAAGGTCATCGACATGGACGACTTCGAGGTTGCCGCGCTGGCCGACGTTCGGAACCTGCTCGTGGTCACCAGTACGTTCGGTGACGGCGATTCTCCGGACAATGGGGCCACCTTCTGGAGCGTGCTCAGCTCTGATACCGCACCCAAGCTCACCGACACCCGGTTCGCTGTGCTGGCATTCGGAGACTCGAACTACGACGACTTCTGCGGGCACGGCAAGCGCCTCGATGCCCGGTTCGAGCAGCTGGGGGCCACCCGACTCACCGCACGAGTCGACTGCGAACCCGACTACGAAGAGACGGCGGCGCAGTGGCTCGAGACCGTGCAGGGGCTGCTGAGCGATGGCGGTGACGCAACGGCCGCCTCGCCGATCGCTATGCCGACCGTCGTCACGAAGAAGGTCGCGCCGGCATTCACGCGGAAGTCGCCCCTGATCAGTCGACTGGTCAAGAACGTGAAGCTCAGCGCCGACGGCTCGTCGAAAGACGTGCGGCAGTTCGGTTTCGAGCTGACCGACCCGAACTTCGTTTACGAGGCCGGCGACGCGCTGGGGGTGTGGCCGGTCAACAGTGAAGCCGTGGTCGACGAGTGGTTGGCGGCAACGGGACTCGACGCAGAGACCGTGGTCTCCGCGAACGAGCTGCCCGACATGTCGTTGCGCGAGGCCCTGCGCACCAAGCTCGAGATCGTGAAGGTCACACCTGAACTGCTCCGCTTCCTA
>JAAZAD010000539.1 GCA_012514505.1 Rhodococcus sp. (in: high G+C Gram-positive bacteria)
CGTTGATGTGGACGGCCTTGTCGGCACCCATCGACAGCGCCTTGCGGATCGCGTCGGTCGCGCGGTCGGGACCGGCTGCGAGGAGGGTCACCTCGCCACCCTGAGCTTCCTTGATGAGGAGTGCTTCTTCGACGGCGCGCTCGTTGATCTCGTCGAGCACTGCGTCGGCAGCTTCGCGGTCGAGGGTGAAATCACCGTCGGTGAGCTTGCGCTCGGACCACGTGTCGGGGACCTGCTTGATCAAAACAACGATGTTCGTCATGGGTCTTCGTCGACCTCCTGTGTGTATTTACCTGGTTGTCGTGAGCTACTGCGCGCAGGCCGAACTCTCGTCTTGTGTAGTTCGGCGCACGTCGACTGAGCGTTAGATTACCTCACGTCAAGTTACTCGCGAGTAACTTGTGTGCGAGCCTCGTTCACCATAGCGGCGAAAGGGAATTTCACCACTGTGATCCGGACCACGAAGCACAGCCCGAACCACGGGGGCACTAGCCTCGCACCCGTGAGCGAATCAATTGTCGGCGTTCGAGACGACGCACCACTGCCCCTCACCGGGGAACGCACCGTGCCTGGAATCCCCGAGGAGAACTACTGGTTCAGACGACACGAGGTCGTCTATCTGGACCTGCTCCCCCGCTGCGCGGACAAGACCGTCCTCGAAGCCGGTTCCGGAGAAGGCTACGGAGCCAACATGATTGCCGACGTCGCCACCAAGGTGACCGGGCTCGACTACGACGAGTCGGCCGTCGAGCACGTGCGGGCCCGTTACCCGCGCGTCGAGATGGTCCACGGCAACCTCGCGGAGCTCCCACTCGAAGACGCCTCCGTCGACGTGGTGGTCAATTTTCAGGTGATCGAGCACCTGTGGGATCAGGCCCAGTTCCTGCGCGAGTGCTTCCGTGTTCTGAAGCCCGGCGGCGAACTGCTGGTGAGCACACCCAACCGGATCACCTTCTCCCCCGGCCGGGACACCCCGCTCAACCCGTTCCACACCCGCGAACTCAATGCTGCCGAGCTGACGGAACTCCTCGTCGAGGCCGGTTTCACCGTCTCGGTCATGACCGGCGTGCACCACGGCGAGCGTCTCCGCGCCCTCGACGCGAAGCACGGCGGGTCGTTCATCGACGCCCAGATCGAGCGCGCCCTTGCCGGCGAGCCGTGGCCCGAGGACCTCACCAGCGATGTCGAAGGCATCACCGCCGCCGACTTCGTACTCCACGAACCGAACATCGACGACAGCCTCGACCTCGTGGCCATCGCCGTAAAAGACCTGCCGTAAAGCCTCCTGTGAAAGACCTGAAGGACCTCGTTACGTGACGAAGCACACCGAACCGGGCATGTTCTGCCTGGTCCTGCACTCTCATCTGCCGTGGCTCGCGAACCACGGCAGGTGGCCCGTCGGCGAGGAATGGCTGTACCAGTCGTGGGCTGCGTCGTACCTTCCGTTGACCGCGGCGCTACGCCGACTCTCCGACGAGGGGCGGTCGAACCTCCTCAGCCTCGGAATCACCCCGGTCCTCGCCGCCCAGTTGGACGACCCGCACAGTCTGTCCGGAATGCATCACTGGCTGGGAAACTGGCAGACCAGGGCACACGAGGCCGCCGGTATGCCGGATGCGCCGCACCGCGCCCTCGGGGCACGCGAGCACCGCGCGTCGGCCGCTGCACTGGAAGAATTCGAGACGCGGTGGCGGCACGGCGGGTCCCCTGTGGTGCGCGAGTTGATCGACTCGAAGGCGATCGAATTGCTGGGCGGTCCGCTCGCCCACCCGTTCCAGCCCCTGCTCGACCACCGACTTCGGGCGTTCTCCCTGGCGGAAGGCCTCGCCGACGCACAGGCACGGTGGCGACACACTCCGACCGGTATCTGGGGACCCGAATGTGGGTACACCCCCGGAATGGAGGTCGGCTATCAGGATGCAGGTGTCAGCCACTTCATGGTGGACGGACCAGCGCTGCGCGGAGACACCTCCCTCGGGCGGCCGGTACGCGACTCCGACGTGGTCGCCTTCGGCCGCGATCTCCAGGTGAGCTACCGCGTCTGGTCCCCCAAGTCCGGCTACCCCGGTCATGGGGCATACCGCGACTTCCATACCTACGACCACGAGACCGGACTCAAGCCGGCACGAGTGACGGGACGCACCGTCGACTCGGAGAACAAGGCCCCCTACGACCCGGAACTCGCCTCGGCTGCCGTCGACCGGCACGTCGCCGACTTCGTGGACGCCGTCCGCAAGCGCCTGCGCGAAGAATCCGACCGAATCGGCCGCGATGCGCTGGTCGTGGCCGCATTCGACACCGAATTGTTCGGGCACTGGTGGTACGAGGGACCGGAGTGGCTCGAGAAAGTGCTGCGCGCCCTTCCTGAAGCCGGAATCCGGGTCGGCACACTCGAGGACGCCAAGGAACAAGGCTACGTCGGCGAACCCGTTCAACTCGAGGATTCCTCCTGGGGCTCGGGCAAGGACTGGCGAGTGTGGGCAGGAGACCAGGTATCCGACCTCGTGCAGCTCAACTCCGAGGTGGTTGCGACCACCCTCGAGACGATCGACAAGTCCGGCGGCGATTCAGCTCCCGGCCGGCCGTCGCTGCGTAACCAGGTATCGGACCAGATGGTGCGAGAAGCCCTCATGACCGTCTCGAGCGACTGGGCGTTCATGGTCAGCAAGGACTCCGCCGCCGGATATGCACGCGAGCGGGCACACAAACACGCTCACGCCCTACGCGAGATCGCCGCCGCCGTCGCCGAGGGCAAGGACTCCCGTGCAGCACACCTCGCTGCAGGCTGGAACAATGCGGACGGGCTCTTTCCCGGGCTCGATGCCCGTCGCCTACCGCGACCGGGCACCCCGAATCCCGCCGACCGCACAGAGAGCACGTCATGAAAATCCTCATCGTGTCCTGGGAGTACCCGCCGGTGGTCGTGGGTGGGCTGGGCCGTCACGTCCACCATCTCGCGACCGAATTGGCTGCTGCGGGGAACGAGGTCGTCGTCCTCTCACGCAGGCCGTCCGGAACCGATGCGACCACCCATCCCACGATCAGCCATTTCGAGGACGGTGTGCTCGTGGTTGCCGTAGCCGAGGATCCGGCACACTTCGTCTTCGGCGAAGACATGCTGGCGTGGACGCTCGCGATGGGGCACGCCATGGTCCGTGCGGGTACTGCCCTCCGCAAACCCGGGCTGGGCGAGGGCTGGCAACCCGACATCGTGCACGCGCACGATTGGCTGGTGGCGCATCCGGCGATCGCCCTCGCCGAGTTCTACGACGTGCCGCTCGTCTCCACCCTGCACGCGACGGAAGCCGGTAGGCACAGCGGCTGGGTGTCCGGGCGGATCAACCGCCAGGTGCACTCGGTCGAGTGGTGGCTGGCCAACGAATCGGACAGCCTCATCACCTGCTCGGCGTCGATGAAGGACGAGGTCACCGCACTCTACGGCCCGAACCTGCCGCCGGTGACGGTGATCCGGAACGGAATCGACCTCACCACGTGGAGTTACCGCGAACGCGCACCTCGTTCCGGTCCGCCGCGACTCCTCTACGTGGGCCGCCTCGAATACGAGAAGGGCGTACAGGACGCGATCGCAGCCCTCCCCCGCATCAGACGCAGCCACCCCGGAACCACACTCTCCATCGCCGGCGAGGGCACCCAGTTCGAGTGGCTGTCGGAACTCGCTCGCACACACCGCGTCGCGCGTTCTGTGACGTTCCTGGGCAACCTGGACCACATCGAACTTCTCGGCTGGTTGCACGGCGCCGACGCCATCGTTCTCCCGAGCCGATACGAACCGTTCGGCATCATCGCCCTCGAGTCCGCGGCGGCCGGAGCACCGTTGGTGACGTCCACCGCGGGAGGTCTGGGCGAGGCGGTCGTCGATGGCGTCACGGGTGTGTCGTTCGCCCCGGGCGACGTTGCGGGGCTGACCTCGGCGGTGCGGGAAGTTCTCGACGATCCGGCAGCCGCCACCGTTCGCGCAGAAGCAGCTCGGGCACGCTTGACGTCGGACTTCGACTGGCACAAAGTCGCCGACGACACCTCGAACGTCTATGCAGCCGCGAAACGCCGTGTCCGCCATCCGCTGGCTCGTCCGGAGATTCCCGAGCGTCCGCTACCCGGTCGGTAGAGTCCCGACGCCGGGTTGCGGCACTCGTCGAACCTCATTCGCCGGCCGCAGCCTTCTTCCGAGCGATGTCTTCCAGTGCCGCAATGTACTTGGCACGGTCGGCCGCACCGGCCTCCCACACCTCCTTGCGGTTCTTCACGACCCGCGCAGGCGAGCCGACGGCAATACTGAAGTCCGGGATGTCGCCCCTGACGACGGCGTGTGCGCCGAGAACGCACCCACGACCGACCCTCGTGTTCCGCAGAACCGTCACCTTGGCGGCAATCCAGGTGTCGGGTCCGATCCGAACCGGGCTCTTCACGATGCCCTGGTCCTTGATCGGTACGTTCACGTCGTCCATGCGGTGGTCGAAGTCGGTGATGTAGCACCAGTCGGCGACGAGCGTCGAGGCTCCGATTTCGATGTCGAGGTAGGTGTTGACGACGTTGTCCTTGCCGAACACCACCTTGTCGCCGATCCGCAGCGAGCCCTCGTGGCACCTGATGGCATTGCCGTCCCCGATGTGGACCCACCGGCCGATCTCGAGACGGGACAGTTCCGGCGTCGAGTGAATTTCGACGCGCTTACCGAGGAAGAGCATGCCGCGCAGGATGACGTGTGGATTGGCGATCCGGAATTTCGCCAAGCGGTAGTAGCGCACGAGGTACCACGGTGTGTAGGCCTTGTTCGCCAGAACCCACTTCAATGAAGCGATCGTCAGGAACTTGGCCTGCTCGCTCTCGCTCCGACGGGAGCCCCGCCATCTCGTACGCAACGGTGCGCCCCACATGCTCGTCATAGCCAGTCAGCCTAGGGTGTGCCCGGTCACCCGGGTACGCGCGGGATAGTCTCTCGTCTGGGTTGGACCGAGGAATACCTTCGCGCGGCGACTGTGTTCGACGGCGACCTGGATTCAACCGAGACGAGGAGATGGAATGCGGCGGGTCCTACGTTCGTCCGTAGTGGCGTTGACGGCGATCACCACGATCGTGCTCAGCGGCTGTGCAAACGAACCGGAGGTCATCGACATCTACTCGGGTGGCGGCTGGCCAGGGGTCCACTCGGACGCCCGTAACAGCGACACCAGCTCCGTCACCGGTTCGCGGGACATCGCCAACGCATGGTCGCGAGGCATCGGCGGCACCGTGGCCGGGCATGCCTCGGTGGCAGCCAGCGGGCAGATCTTCGTCACGGCACGAACAGAAGAGGGCTGCAACGTCTTCTCGTACCAGATCAAGAGCGGACGCAAGCGCTGGTGCCGCGAGCTTGCACCCGGCGCCGTTGCGTCGACGCCTGTCGTGGACACCGTTGCGAACGTCTACGTCGGCGAGGACGGTGCCATGAACTCGTTCACGGAGCACGGCCAGCTGCGGTGGCGTACACCAGTGGTGGGCACACCGATCTCCGCCCAGTTCACGAACGACGGGAATCTCCTGTTCGTCACGCAGCTCGGACAGATCAACGTTCTCGACACCCAGACGGGGCGACAGATCATGGCGCCTTACAACATGAATCCGCCGCCGACGATCCACCACGGCCCGGTCGACGACGTACCGGCGAACAAGGGTCTCGACGACTGCTTCCTCGGTGGGCCCGAGTGCCCGGTGGCCAACACCCCCGCCGTCGACCTCGCGAGCGGCAAGTTCTACTTCACCTACGTAGCTCCCGGCGCTTCGGACGCGGCGCTCGTCGCGATGCGTTATTCGGGCGGTGAGACCCCGGGTATCACCCAGGAATGGGCTTCGGACGCGCTGCCCGGCGGCAGCGGCTCGAGTCCCGTCGTCTCGGCCGACGGCACCGTGGTCTACGCCACCGACAACGAGGGCACGCTGTGGGCATTCGACGCCGAGACCGGCGATTCGAAGTGGAGCCACGACCTCGGATACGTCCCCGCCGGGAGCCCCTCGACGTCTGCCGACGGGCTGCTGATCCCGGCCGGTGGTGACGACTCGCACCTGATGGCCCTACGCGATCTGGGTGATCACGCGGAGATCGCGTGGGAGCGAGAGGATCTGCAACAGGTGGGCACGTCGGCCCAAACGGCCGGAGACACCGGCTACACAACTGTCCGGGAAGGCGAGAACGGTATCGCCGTACTCACCTTCGACACTGAGACCGGCGAGACGCTCGACGAGGACACCCTCCCCGGTGCCGAAGGATCCACGGTGGGCACGTCGGTCGGACCCGACGGCGAGGTGGTCACGCCCACCTTCATCGGTGGGCTGTTCGTCCTGAAGTAGTACGGGGCTCGCAGACGAAAGCGACGCCTGCCCTGCCGATTCGGGTGATCACCACCGACAGAGAACTCGTTCCCCGCAGCTTCAGCTTCGGACGAAGGTGTGCAGGATCGACATCGACGCCCCGAACCAAGATCTCGACAATGCCGCAGTCGCGACGAGCGAGTTCCTGGCGCAGCGTCTTCTCCGAGAACTTGATCCGGTCGAGCACCCGGAATCCCGAAACTCCTTCGGGCAGAGCATCACCGGTCAGGTAGGCGATTCGAGGGTCGAGTTGCCAGAGTCCGTGACGGGCTGCGTAGTGCCGGACGAGACCCGCGCGGACCACGGCCCCGTCCGGATCGATCAGCCATTCTCCTGGTTCGCGTTCGGGTATGTCGTCGCTCTCTGCGTCGGTGATCGACCAACTACTCCCGTTGGAGGCGAGAACGGTGGCGCGGCGGCGGGAAACGGCAAGACCCGGCGACCACAGGCAGGCCTCACGGACACCCCCGTCGAGTGACACGATCTCCACTTCCCCGTCCCACCCGAAACGATCGAAGTCGAGCCCGGGTGCGCACTTCACGCCGAGATCGCGGCCACTGTAGGCGTCCACCAGATCCGGCAGCGGTGGTTGCAGTGCAGCGGGGTCGTGGGTGCGCTTACCACCGCTGCGCCTGGCAGGGTCGGCGATGACGACGGTGTCACGCGAGGACGGCATCAGCGCATCCGCACGCAGGATGTGCGCCGCGGGTACGTTGTGCTGCGCCATGGCGAGCCGCACCGGGTCGATGTCGCTTCCGACAACGACGTCGGCGGTACTCGTCAACGCGTGCAGTTCGGCGCCGATCGAGCACGTCACGTCGTGGACTGCGCGTCCGGCGAGGCGCGTCGCACGATGGCGCGCAACCACTGCCGGAGTCGCCTGCTGCACGGCATCGTCCGTGAACAGCCAATTCCGAGTGCCTGGCAGCTTGTCTGCCGCCTTGCGCCGCAACAAAACCATCTCGATGAGCATCGGGGCTCGCGCATCGAAACGCGCACGCGCCCGGCCGGTGTCGGCCAGACGCGTGCGCGTCGTCAACTCGAGTTCGTCTACCTCGCGGAGTGCAGTGACGCCGGCGTCACTGCGCAGGTACTCGACGTCCTCGAGGGTGAAGGCATATGCCACAGCATTACTGTCCGGGCTTCACACCGGTGATCATGACGTTGTAGAAGAAGCCGCGCGGAACGACGTGCCGAAGGACCTTCTCGTCGAGCCAGCTGAGGCTCTTCCAGCCACCGAATGCGAACTTCGCCCAGCCCCAACCAAGCTTCTCGGGCGGAACGGCCGCCTCGAAGGTGCGGACGGGCCAGCCCAGCAGTGCCGCGGCGAACTCCTCGGTCTTGGCGTGAACCTCGGACGCGCCGGCCGACTTCGCGATGTTCTCGAGGTCGGTGGGATCGAACGTGTGAATGTCGACGACGGCCTCGAGCGCAGCCGCACGCGACGACTCGTCGAGTTCGGCCTGGGGTCGACGCCAGTCCGCGAGGGAGGACAACCGGGTGACCCGAGTGGTGGCCTCCCACGTCGCGCGGCCGAGCCAACGTGCATAGAAGTTGCCGACAGTGGTCGGCTCACCGGCGAACACGAAACGTCCACCCGGCTTGAGCACGCGCAGAACCTCACGCAGCGACTGCTCCACGTCCGGGATGTGGTGCAGAACGGCGTGGCCGACCACGAGGTCGAAGGTGTTGTCCTCGTACGGGATGGTCTCGGCATCGGCGACGCGTCCGTCCACCGGAAGGCCCAGGCCCTCGGCGTTGCGCAGTGCCACCTTCACCATGCCCGGAGACAGGTCGGTGACCGATCCGGTCTTCGCGACCCCGCCCTGCATCAGGTTGAGGAGGAAGAATCCGGTGCCGCACCCGAGTTCGAGTGCCCGCTCGTACGGGAGCGGCTGCTCACCGGCGACGGCATCGAAGCGGCCGCGGGCGTAGTCGATGCAACGCTCGTCGTACGAGATGGACCACTTGTCGTCGTAGGTCTCCGCTTCCCAGTCGTGGTACAGAACCTGCGCGAGCTTGGTGTCTTTCCGCGCGGCTTCCACTTCCTCGGCGGTGGCGTGGGGGCGCGGTGCGGGGTCCACCTCACCGTTCGTGGCGGTCGACTCGTCGTGGGCGCTAGCAGTCATGAGCGAAATCCTACTCGCTGGTAGATGGGAACAGGTTCTAGTTTGTACGGCGAAGCTTACTCGCCCGTGAACTGTGCCTTGCCCGGCCCGTTGGCAATGAACGATTCCATGCCGATCGTCCGGTCCTTCGTCGCGAACAGCGACGCGAACAGGTGCTGCTCGATCTTCAGGCCGGTGTTCAGGTCCGCATCCAGACCCTCGTCGATCGCGGCCTTGGCGGCGGCAAGCGCACGGCCCGCGGCACCTGTGAACTGTGATGCCCACGCCCGCGCAGCGTCGTAGACGTCGTCAGGTGCGACGACCTCGTCGATCAGGCCCATGTCGTGTGCCTCGTCCACACCGACGAAACGCCCGGTGAACACCATGTCCTTGGCCTTTGCCGGACCGATCAAACGCGCGAGACGCTGCGTGCCACCACCGCCGGGGATGATGCCGAGCAGAATCTCGGGAACACCGACCTTGACGTTGTCGCCCGCAATCCGGCGGTCCGCGGACAACGCGACCTCGAGGCCGCCGCCGAGCGCGTAACCCGTGATCGCCGCAACCGTCGGCTTCGGAATCTCCGACACCGCCGCGATCGCCGTCTGCATGTCCGCAACGACATCACTGATCCGGGCGAAGTCCATCTCCGCCATCTCCTTGATGTCCGCACCTGCCGCAAACACCTTCTCGCCGCCGTACACGATCACGGCCTTGACGTCGGAATCGACGGTCGCCTGGTGCGCGGCCGCCCGCAACTCGTCCTGAACCTGACGGTTCAGCGCATTCATGGGGGGTCGGGCGAGACGAATCGTGCCGATGCCTTCGGATACTTCGAGAGTGACGAACTCAGCCATGGCTGACAGGCTACTTGGCTGACGGTCTATTCCGCGGACTGGGACGCCCAGGGGTGCGGTCCGGCTCCGTAGTAGCCATCCTGGCCCGGGAACTCCACATGAACCCGACCGTCCTCGTTGGTCAGGGTAGGCAGAATCGCTTCGATGCGGGGCGAGTAAGCCAGCACGTCGGCAACACTGCCGAACTCCGCGAGCGCCGTGAGCTGACTCCACGTCGGCGGCAGGAGAACACTCCCCTGTGCACGCCAGTCGTCGAGCGCCTGCGCAGGAGTCCACCAGCCGACCTGCTCCGCCTCGGAAGTGGCGCCGTCGGCCTTCTGCCCGTCCGGGGCAGCGGCAACGAAGAACCGGGTGTCGTACCGACGTCCCTCGCCCACCGGGGTGATCCAGTTGGCCCACGGCCGGAGCAAGTCCGACCGCAACACCAGATCTTCTCGTCGGAGGAACTCGCTGAACGACAGCTCGCGGCGCTCGAGGAGTCCGCGTGCCTGCGTATACCGCGTGGAGTCGTCCACCACGGTGTCGATGCTCGGTCCCGCGAGGAGGACGCCACACTCTTCGAACGTCTCGCGGGCAGCAGCGCACACCAGCGCCCGGGCTCGCGCTTCGTCCGTGGCGAACCGCTCGGCCCACCATTCGACGCCGGGACCGGCCCACGCGATCTCCGCCTCGACATCGGAGGCATCCACCCCGCCACCGGGAAAAACCGTCATTCCCCCTGCGAACGCCATCCCCTTGACCCGGCGCTGAAGGAACACTTCGATTCCCGCGTGCCCATCACGAAGAAGAACGACGGTCGACGCGTCACGGATCGGGGTGTCGCGCTGCGAGTGCTGTGAGTCATCCGGGGCCATGAGCGAAACATACGCCATCGCCCGCGATCCACAATCAGGCGCGATGAGCTCCAGGTGGTCTCGTCCGGCGCGCGAAGAATCGACCGTCCACGCGATCGAGGGTGATGCGCTGGCTGAATGCCTCGGTGAGATTCTCGGCGGTGATGACATCGTCGATAAGACCCTGCGCCACGACACCGCCCTCCTTCAGAAGAAGCGCATGAGTGAACCCCGGCGGAATCTCCTCGACGTGGTGGGTGATCAGAACGGTCGCAGGCGCGTCCGGGTCTGCCGCAAGGTCGGTGAGCCTGGCGACGAGTTCTTCACGACCACCCAGATCGAGGCCCGCAGCAGGCTCGTCGAGCAGCAGCAGTTCCGGATCCGTCATCAATGCACGCGCGATCAGGACGCGTTTGCGTTCACCCTCGGACAACGTGCCGTAAGTGCGCTGCGCGAGATGCTCGGCGCCGAGGCTCTCCAGCATCTCCACGGCCCGATCGGTATCCATGGATTCGTAGCGCTCACGCCAGCGCCCGAGCACCGCATACCCGGCCGACACCACCAGATCGGTCACAATTTCGTCGCCGGGCACCCGCCCCGCCAATGCGGACGACGACAAGCCGATGCGCTGACGCAGTTCGCTGACGTCCACGTGACCGAGCCGTTCCCCGAGCAGGTTGGCGCTGCCGCTGGTGGGATGCACTTCTGCTGCCGCCACACGCAGCAAGGACGTCTTGCCCGCACCGTTGGGGCCGAGTATCACCCACCGCTCGTCGAGTTCCACCTTCCACGTGACCGGACCCACCAGAGTGGAACCACCTCGCCGGAGCAGGACGTCGTCGAATTCGATGAGCAGATCGGGATCAGGTTCAGGCACGCGTCCATCTTCGCGCACAACCTCCCGCCACACACAACAGGATCGAGCGTGTCGTGCGACGAGGTTCGCTGGAAATGCGTTATGTCCCAACAACAGCCTCAGCACGACGACGCACTTGCGGGGCGGTGGGGACGAGTACGTCCATTCGCATCAGGAGCTGTACCAATGGCCCGATCGCCAGCGCATAAACCACCGTGCCCACACCAAGGGTTCCCCCGAGAATCCAGCCGATACCGAGAACCACGACTTCGATCGAGGTCCGCACCACGCGCACCGACCCACCCGAGCGCCCGACCAGTCCCGTCATCAGACCGTCGCGAGGGCCCGGTCCCATCCCCGCCCCGATGTACAGAACGGTCGCCACCGCGTTGAGGGCGACACCCACGAGCATCATCGGCAGCCGGGCGACGAGTGAGTCGAACACTGGCAGCAGCGCCAGCGAAGCATCCACGGACAGCCCGATCACGGCGACATTTGCGACCGTGCCGAATCCTGGCCGTTCACGCAGGGGAACCCACATCGCCAGCACCACCACACCCGTGATCACGGTGACGGTGCCGAAGCTCAACGACGTCTGCGTCGCCATGCCCTCGTGGAACACACCCCATGGGTTGAGCCCTACGCCGGCCGTGATGACCAAAGCCACCGAGAAGCCGTACAACCACAGGCCGAAAAACAGTGAGCAGAGCCGGCGCGTCAGCATGATCGTCAGACTGCCGTCGCACCTGGGCGGTCCCCAATAGCCATCCGGGGAGTACTGGACCGATTACTCGGCGGGCGGTACCGCGATGACCGTCATCGATCCCGGTGCAACCTCTGTGAACCCCGCATCGCGGACGGCCACGGCGCGACCCGCCCTCACGAGCGCCACCAGACGTTCCCATGTCTCGGCGTCGGCATCCCGCACTGCCAGGCGAAAGCCGTCTGCCGCCCATGCGTGCGCCGCGTCCGAATCCAGCGCAGCCGCGAGAAGCATCGACGCGTGACCGACCTGTGCAGCAGCCTTACCCACCGTCATCTCGAGCCTCGAATCGATCCACAGGACCGGAACACCCGTCAGTGGTCGTCCAGGTTGGTCGTGCTCGAGATCGGTTCCCCCGATCTGCAGCTTCTTGATCCGAGGATCCAAATCTCCGACCGGTCCGGGGACGAGTGCACGCGCACTCGCGCCGGCCACATCGACGGTGATCCCATCGACGTTCTGTGCGCCGGCCCAGGCAGCACCGCGGGCGCGCCGCGACACCTTTCGAATCCGGGAGTCGACCCAGGCGGTGAAATTCTCGTGCCACGGTCCGGGTTCACCGTCCTCGCTCAGCCCCACCCGCTCGTCGAAGCACAACACCACTGCCGACATGGCGGCCGCCTCGAGCAAGCTGCTCCGACGCGGTGGATCTGCTTTCGGGATATGCAGAACGATCGGCATCGCGAGCACCGCCGAAGGGTCCTGCGGGTCTGGCCGACCACCGTAACCGGCGGCCAACCTGGCGTGACGGGCCTGGAACGAGCTACTCATACGAGTGGAACGCGCCGGATTCCTCCGTCGCTCGCGTCAGCCGCCTCCACCTCGTCGCGGGTGACCCCCAGGATGAACAGCACGGCATCGAGGAATGGGTGCGACAGTGCGGTGTCCGCGATCTCGCGCAGGGCAGGCTTGGCGTTGAACGCGATTCCGAGTCCTGCCGCGGTCAACATGTCGATGTCGTTGGCTCCGTCACCGACAGCCACGGTCTGTTCCATCGGAACGCCGACCTGGTCTGCGAACTTGCGGAGCGCGGTGGCCTTGGCGGGCCTGTCGACGATGTCACCGACCACCCGGCCCGTCAGCTTTCCATCGACGATTTCGAGGGTGTTGGCCTGCACGAAGTCGAGTTCGAGTTCGTGAGCCAGGCCCTCGATGACCTGACGGAAGCCGCCCGAAACGACACCACAGTGGAAGCCGAGCCGACGCAGAGTGCGAATAGTCGTGCGCGCTCCCGGTGTCAGCTCGAGGTTCTCCGCCACCTCCTCGATCACCGATTCGTCGAGACCGGCGAGCGTCGCCACCCGCTGGTGCAGTGATTCGGTGAAGTCGATTTCACCTCGCATCGCGGCCTCGGTGACCGCGCGCACCTCGTCCTCGACGCCGGCCTTCGCCGCGAGCATCTCGATGACCTCGCCCTGCACCAGAGTCGAGTCGACGTCGAACACGATCAGACGCTTGGCGCGACGTGACAGCCCACCACGCTCGATCGCGATGTCCACGTTCTCGAGGGCAGAAACCTCGGCCAAACCTGCCCGCAGGGCCTCGTCGGCGGGATCGGTATCCGACGCGCTGACGAGTAGCTCGAGGCCCGTAACCGGGTAATCGGCGATACCGCGAATCGAGTCGATGTTGGCACCGAGCGTCGCGAGCTTCCGGGACACCGACCGCATGGCGCGGGCCGAGACCGGGCTCCCCAGAATGACGACCGCATGCGTGGCCACCGGCTGCCGCACCGGATCGGCACCGATCTCCACGTCGACCGACATGCCGACCGTGGCCATCGCGTCCTCGAGCTGTTCATGCAACGACTCCGGATCGTCCGGGCACGCCACCAGCACTCCGAGCGTGAGGCGCCCCCTGATGACCACCTGCTCCACGTCGAGAAGGCTGACGTCGTGACGCGAGAGCGTCGCGAACAGGACCGACGTGACTCCAGGCCGGTCCGGCCCCGTCACGGTCACCAGAACAGTGGTGTCAGTTGCACCCACCGCGAACTCCGTTCGTATTCAACTCGATATCAGCTCAACTCGATATCGACTTCAACTCGATATCAACGGCAAAGCCCCGCCCGACGGTGCGGGCGGGGCTTTCCCGAGTAATTCATGGACCCAGGCTAGTGGCGGGCGTCCTCGAGGACAGCGCTGTCGTGCTTCTTGCCATGCCCCGGACCGACGTGCGCTTCTGCCTTCATCCGCTCGATCATGTGCGGGTAGTGCAGTTCGAACGCCGGACGCTCGGACCGGATCCGCGGCAACTCCGTGAAGTTGTGACGCGGCGGCGGGCAGGTGGTTGCCCATTCGAGCGAGTTTCCGTAACCCCACGGGTCGTCCACCGTCACCACTTCGCCGTAACGGTAACTCTTGAAGACGTTCCAGATGAACGGCAACGTCGACGCACCGAGCACGAAGGCGAAGATCGTGGAGAACGAGTTCAGGAAGGTGAACCCGTCGGACGGCAGGTAGTCGGCGTAACGACGCGGCATGCCCTCGTTACCCAGCCAGTGCTGCACCAGGAACGTGCCGTGGAAGCCGATGAACGTGGTCCAGAAGTGCCACTTCGCGAGGCGCTCGTCCATCAGTCGCCCAGTCATCTTCGGGAACCAGAAGTAGATGCCGGCGTAGGTGGCGAACACGACCGTGCCGAACACCACGTAGTGGAAGTGCGCCACCACGAAGTACGTGTCCGTGACGTGGAAGTCGAGCGGCGGGCTCGCGATGATGACGCCGGACAGACCACCGAAGAGGAAGGTGATGAGGAAGCCGATGGAGAACAACATCGGCGACTCGAACGTCAGCTGACCCTTCCACATCGTGCCGATCCAGTTGAAGATCTTCACACCCGTCGGGACGGCGATCAAGAACGTCATGAACGAGAAGTACGGAAGCAGAACTGCACCGGTCGCGTACATGTGGTGTGCCCACACGGCGATGGACAGGGCCGCGATACCGAGCGTCGCGTACACCAGGCCGCTGTAACCGAAGACCGGCTTACGGCTGAACACCGGGAAGATCTCGG
This sequence comes from Rhodococcus sp. (in: high G+C Gram-positive bacteria), assembly GCA_012514505.1. Classification (GTDB taxonomy): domain Bacteria; phylum Actinomycetota; class Actinomycetes; order Mycobacteriales; family Mycobacteriaceae; genus Rhodococcus_F. Next base: position 14,799 of record JAAZAD010000539.1, read on the forward strand.
AGACGATGCCGAAGAACGGCAGCGCGATGATGTACACCTCGGGGTGGCCGAAGAACCAGAACAGGTGCTGCCACAGGAGCACACCACCGGTGGCCGGGTCGAAGATGTGGCCACCGAGGTGACGGTCGACGAACAGACCCATGAATGCTGCGGTCAGCAGCGGGAACGCCAGCAGGATCAGGATGCTGGTGATGAAGATGTTCCACGTGAAGATCGGCATACGGAACATCGTCATACCGGGAGCACGCAGGCAGATGACGGTGGTGATCATGTTGACACCACCGAGGATGGTGCCGAGACCGGCAACCGCGAGGCCCATGATCCACAGGTCGGCACCGACGCCCGGAGAGTGCAGCGCACTCGTCAACGGGGTGTAGGCGGTCCAACCGAAGTCTGCTGCGCCACCGGGGGTGACGAAGCCGGCGGTCGTGATGATCGCACCGAACAGGTACAGCCAGTAGCTGAAGGAGTTCATTCGCGGGAACGCCACGTCGGGCGCACCGATCTGCAGCGGCA
>JAAZAD010000540.1 GCA_012514505.1 Rhodococcus sp. (in: high G+C Gram-positive bacteria)
AGCGCACCCGACATGCTGCGTGACCACGCGGCCTTCTCGTCGCGGCTCCAGTCGTCGTGGCCCTGGGCCTTCGCCTCGAAGATCGAGGGGATCATCTTGTAGACCGAACCGTTGCCGAGCCCCGAGAGGAGGAACAGTGCGATGAATCCGAGGACCAGTGCCACCATCACGGTGCCGGTGGCCGCACCCTCCGTGGCGTCGTCGATGGTTCCGGCTGCGACCAGGACGCTTGCTGCCAGCGCCATTGCGACGAATGTGTAGAGGGTGATGGCGCCGCCGCCGATGCGGTCGGCCAGCTTGCCACCGACCGGGCGAGCGAGCGATCCGAGCAGCGGTCCGATGAAGGCGATCTTGGCTGCGTCCAGTGCCGCTTCCGCGGGTGTGGCGCCGCCTGCCAGGTAGGTGATCTGCAGGATTTGCGCGAACGCGAAGCTGAATCCGATGAAGGATCCGAACGTGCCCACGTAGAGGAAGCTGACTACCCATGACTCGGGGAACTTCAGGGCGTGGGCCATCGACTTCAGATCGGCGTCTTGATCGCTCAGGTTGTCCATGAACAGTGCGGCACCGACTGCGGCAGCAGCGACCAGGACGAGATAGAGCGAGCACACGATCCAGGGGGCGGTGTTACCGATCGTCGCAATGACGAGCAGGCCGACCAACTGGATCGTCGGGACGCCGATGTTGCCGCCGGCGGCGTTGAGTCCGAGTGCCCAGCCCTTCAGTCGCTGCGGGTAGAAGGCGTTGATGTTGGCCATCGACGACGCGAAGTTGGCACCGCCGACACCGGCAAGGGACGCCACCAGCATGAACGTGGTGTACGAAGCACCGGGGTTCATCACAAGATAGAGCGTCGCCAGCGTGGGAACGAACAGGATCAGCGCGCTGAACACCGTCCAGTTACGTCCACCGAAACGAGCCGTGGCGACCGTGTAGGGAATGCGCAGGAGCGAGCCGACGAGTGTGGGCACCGCAACGAGGAAGAATTTGCCGGCAGTGTCGATGCCGTAGACCTCGAAGGGCATGAACAGCACCATCACGGACCAGATCGACCAGACCGAGAGGCCGACATGTTCGGCGATCACGGACCAGATCAGGTTCCGCTTCGCGATGTCCTTGCCACCCGCCTCCCAGGCGTCGACATCCTCGGCGTCCCAGTTTTCGATCTGGGGACGTTCGATGTAGCGCTTCACCCGGGCCTCCTCTTTCTGTTGAGACCCAAAGGTAGAAAGCAGGTGTTGCGTGAGTGCTGCGGCCTATGACCGCGACGTCAATTGATCCTCACAGTGCGACCATCGCCTGTGTAAGGTTTCCGAAATAGTAGGTATTTCTAGGCTCTACCTGCGGCGATCCAGCTGTCCTCGAGCATCCGCGGCTTACATGCGGCAGCGCCACCTATGACCACGATCACCACGGCAGCGGTCAACATCCCGAACGAGGCCCACCACCCGCCGGTCATTTCACGCAGCACACCGAACATCAACGGACCGAAGCAGGCCACCGCGTAGCCGACGCCCTGAGTGAAACCGGACAACGACGCAGAACCAATATGCGTGCGAGTGCGGAGATTGATGAGCGTCAGCGACATCGGGAAGGTACTCGGGCCGAGACCCAGGACGACGATCCAGAGAATCGGCGCAGCCATCGGCGCGAACAGCAGACCCGCGAAACCGATCACGTAGCACGCAGCGCACGCGAGGACGATCGGGAACGGGTTCACCATGCGGGCACACAGCGTCGGGGCACTGAGCGCCGCGACGAGGCCCATGAACGAGAACAATCCCACCATCGCGCCACCGAAGGACTCGCTGGCGCCGGCGTCCGTCAGGACGTCCGGGATCCAGGTGAACATCGAATACGTGATGCACGACGTCATCCCGAACATGCCGGCCATCCCCCATGCGACGGGTGAGCGCCACGCCTGGCCACGCTCCTGGCCCGGCTGATCAGCGTTGTGCAGTTCGGCGGCGCCGGTGCGCGCAGCTCGGCGGGACCGCAGGCGAACAACGATCCAGGGCACTGCTGCGACGAACCCGAAGATCGCCCACACGCCGATGGACACACGCCACCCCGCGGCATCCGCAATAGGAACGGCCAGGAAGGCGGGCGCGATGGTGCCGATCTGCACACCGACGATGTAGACGGAACTCATCAGTGCGAGGCGGTCGGAGAAGTATCGCTTCACCAACGGCGGCACCACGACGTTCCCGATGCCCATCCCGCCGAGTGCGAGGGCGGACAGCGCCAATAGTGGCCACACGTCGTCGACCATTGCGCGCACGAGCATCCCGACGCCGGCCATGAGCATGGCGATCAGTGCAGTCCGCTCGAGGCCCCACCAGCGGGCCAGGTACGGCGTCGCGATTCCGAACAGCGCGAACATCGCGGTGGGAACCATGCCGAACACGCCGACGATCGTGGTCGAGAACCCGATCTCCTCACTGATCTGCGCGGCCAGCGGGGTGAACGAGGTGACCGCCAGCCTCAATACGAGCGCCGACATGACGATTGCGGCGAACACGAGCAGGCGACCACGGATAAGACTCACCAAGAAATCATAGGATGACAGGATGACTGGTGTGAAACCAATTAGGCGAACGAGCCTCATCTCACAAGTGACGGACCAACTCCGTGCGCTCGTGCACGACGGACATTGGGAAATCGGCGACCGCATCCCCACCGAGCCGGAACTGGCGGAGAGGTTCGTTACCGGCCGCAACACGGTCCGCGAAGCCGTCCAGTCGCTCGTACATGCCGGAGTACTCGAGCGCCGGCAGGGTTCCGGAACATTCGTCATCGCCCGGTCCGAGGTGACGTCGGCACTCGGCACCTACTTCTCGAGCGCACACGAGCGCGACGTTCTCGAGCTCCGACAGGCCCTCGACATGACGGCAGCTCGCCTGGCGGCCGGTCGGCGGACACCCGAAGACATCGACACACTGAATCGGCTCCTGAGCGAACGCCGCGCCCTGTGGCCCGTGGACGACCTCGAATCGGCCGTCGCCGCGGACGTCGCCGTCCACCGTGCCATCGTGGCGGCGAGCCACAACGCCGTCTATCTCGAGTTCTACGACTCGCTGCTCCCTGCGATCGAGCAGGCGATCGACCACCACGTCGCGGCGACCGGCCGCGGATTCCACGACGAACATGCGTCCCTCGTCGCCGCGATCGTCGACGGGAACCAAGACGGCGCCGCCGACGCCGCACGGGCACTGCTGCAAGAGATATTGGATTGACCGCAGAAGGCGTCACCAGCGCACTCGTCCCATCCGATGTCGCCGCCGCTCCGAATTTCTCACGACGAGTGCCGGGAACAGGGAGAGTGTGGATCGATGACGACCGATACGGACCGAGAACCGCATCCGGGATCAGCATCCCGGTGGCGCACGATTCCCGCACGTGCCTTGTCCGGGGTGCTCGCCGCCGCCGTCGTCCTCGGTCTGGGCGAACTACTTGCAGTTCCGATCGCACGATCGGCGTCACCGTTCTTCGCGGTCGGGGACACGACCGTCGACCGCAGCCCAGCCTGGGCCAGGGATTTCGCGATCTCCACGTTCGGCACCAACGACAAGCCCGCGCTATTCATCGGAATGGGCATCCTGATCGTGGTGTTCGCCGCGATCGCCGGCGTGGTGGAGCGGACCCGTCGGCCGTTCGGCAGCATGATTCTCGCGGGTCTCGGCGTGATCGGCGTGTATGCGGCCCTCAGCCGTCCCGGCGCGACGGCGTCGCACGCGTTGCCGACCCTCCTCGGTGTTGCCGCCGGGATTCTCGTCCTGCGTGTTCTCACCACCCGGCCGCGATCCCTCGACGAGCCTGAGCAGGAAGCCTCGGCCATGTCGCGCCGGAAGTTCCTCGTGCTCGCGGGTTCGGCGGCGGCGGTGGCCGCCGCCGCCGGAGCTGCAGGTCGCCACATCGCGAGCAACCTCGCGGGCGCGGTCAGCAACCGAATGGCCTTCCTGATTCCGTCGGTGGCTGCCCGCAATCAGGCGAAGCCGATCCCTGCCGGTACCGACATCTCCGTTCCCGGAAGCACACCATTCGTCACCGACAACGATGTGTTCTACCGCATCGACACGGCCTTGCAGGTACCGAAACTCACCACCGACGACTGGAGCCTACGAATCCACGGCATGGTCGACCGTGAAATCACTCTGAACTGGGACGATCTCATGGCCCGAACCCCCATCGAGCGCATCATCACGCTCACTTGCGTCTCCAACCCGATCGGCGGCGAGCTCGCCGGCAACGCCACCTGGATCGGCTATCCAATCAAGGATCTGCTCGACGAGGTGGGCGTATCCCCCGAGGCGGACATGCTGCTGTCGACCAGTTCCGATGGATTCACCGCAGGCACTCCCCTGTCGGTGCTGCGCAACGGGCGTGACTCGATACTCGCAGTGACGATGAACGGAGAACCCCTGCCGTTCGACCACGGTTATCCGGTCCGGCAGGTGGTGCCTGGTCTCTACGGATATGTCTCGGCCACGAAGTGGGTCGTGGACTGGGAGGTGACCCGCTTCGACCGGGCGCAGGCGTACTGGACGCAGCGTGGCTGGGCGGAGAAGGGGCCGATCAAGACGGCCTCCCGCATCGACGTTCCCGCCGCATTCGAACGAATCGAGAGCGGCGAGGTGACGGTCGCGGGCACGGCGTGGGCACAGCACCGCGGAATCGCTCGGGTAGAGGTGCGCGTCGACGAAGGGCCGTGGCAGGACGCAACCCTGGCAACCGCGTACTCGCCGGACACCTGGCGACAATGGACGTGGCAGTGGCAGGCCACACCCGGAACCCAAACCCTGGAAGTACGTGCAACCGACAAGGACGGCAACGTGCAGACCGAGCAACGCACCGGAACAGTCCCCGACGGGGCCACCGGTTGGCACACCCGTTCCGTCACCGTCGTGTGACGGTGCACTACCTTTCGCCTGGTCTGTTGGTCTTCCAATGGTCGAGCAACCCGGGCCGAACCTTCCACGTGACTTCGGTGTCGTCAGGTGCGAACGGTTCAGCGCCCGGCCTCGGCGTCTTGTTGGACTGCGTTAGTTAGCTCCGCGTACTCTCTTTCATCACTCCACGCCAGGCCAGGCACATAGGCCCGCGAATTGGACCACTCCCGCGAAAATTCAGAAGCAAAGCTCACTGGCTCGGCCTCGAAGCCGAACCAATTGACGCGTATGTGTTGCGGGCTCGGGTCGAAGATCCGGCCAGGGTGGCCCGACCGGAGGGTGCGTTCCGACTTCGGATCGTAATCGACTGGGGGCGAGGTCTTCGGCTGCCGCTATGCAGTGACTGGTGCGGTGATGGAGTGCCCTCAGCCGACTTCGAACGTCCCAAAGCCCGGGGTCACTCCCCCATTGTCGACGGTGACCGTGGCAATAACACGTCCGGGTCCGGTAGCGACATCGGTTGCAGGCGGCGGAATGTCGGTCGCAGCCCAGTTTCCGGACGGAATGGCGGCACTCCCGCTGGCCCCGGTGTTCACGTTCAACCAATGCACGTGCACACCCTGCACGAACGGCTGGCACACCGGCGGGTTGATGACGGAGCACTGACTCAGAGTGCGGATGTGGGTGGTTCCCGGCTGCGGTCCAGCGCTCGCTTCGAGGGTGAGGAAACCGATCGGGAGTGAGGTCAATCCGACTGCGGGCACTTGAAACGTGGTCGTAGCCTCTTGCGCCGACGCCATCGCGGCGCCTGCCGTGGCCATCGCCGCCACCATCGCGGCGGTGCCAATACATCCGGAAAATGCTCGATGCATCACGAATCACCCCATTTGCCTGACGTCTCTACCCTGTCACATCAGGGCCGCGGCGGAGCGTGTTACAGCAGCAGGCGCACGACGTCCGCGGTGCGGGCCAGGCCAGGGAACGCCTCCGCCGTCGAACGTGGGTGCAGCACATGAACGGACAGCCGGAACAGCACCGCGCGCAGCATCATCTGCGGCCATTCCGGAAGGTCTTCCCATCGGCCGATCAGCGCTTCGTCGGCGCCGCCCCACGAGATGGCGTCGACCACTGCCACCGCAGCGGCCCACGATGCCGGCCGCCAGTACGGGGTGATGTCGGTGACGCCCGGAGCCAACGAACCGGAAAACAACACGGTTCCGAACAAGTCGCCGTGCACCAATTGATCCGGGCTGTTCACCGGCAGGCGCAACGACGCCAGACCGGCGATCAGTTCCAAACTCTTGCGTCCGTCCGGCGACGGAGTCTCGAGTTGTTCGGCGCCCTTGGCGCTGCGGAGCGGCACCTTCTCCCACGCTGCCCGGTCTGCCGCAACGAACACATCGACCTCGGCGAACGGCGGCACCGGTGGCTGCACCAAGAACCGTGGGCGGTCCAGTTGCGACGTTGCCGCATGCAGCCGGCCCGACATCGAGACGACCTCGTCGTGCCGGGGTTCCGGTGAGCCCTCGATGAAAGTGTCGGCGCGCCAGCCGGACACCACGTAGCGGCCGTCGGTCGAACGCACCGGGCGCGCCAGTCGCACGCCGTCCACCTCGATGGTCTCGCGCACTTTCGCGGACCAGGCCGCGCGCGCATGATCGGCTACGGCGGACAGAACCACGTCTCCACACAGCCAACCGCCGTCCCAATCCGCACCGAGCGGGATGGGTTCGACTTCCCGGAGGCCGAACGTGGAGCACACGTGCTGGGGAGGTTGGCCGGTGCTCACGTTCGTCAGGCTACCGCCGTGTCGCGGACAGTTCGGTAGGCGCGCCTAGTAGACCGGCAAGGTGGGATCGACCTGATTCGCCCAGGCGATCACACCGCCTTGGAGATGCACGGCATCGGCGAACCCGGCCTTCTTCACTGCAGCGAGCGCTTCAGCGGACCGAATACCCGTCTTGCAGTGCAACACGATCCGCTTGTTCTGCGGAAGCTCGGCCAGCGCCTCGCCGGACAGAATGCGGCCCTTCGGAATCAGGACGGCCCCGGGAATGTGAACGATGTCCCACTCCACGGGCTCGCGGACGTCGACGAGCGCCACTCCCGATTCCGTGCCCATGAGATCGCGAAGCTCGGTCGCAGTGATCGTCGATCCGGCAGCAGCGGCGACTCCTTCGTCGGACACCACCCCACAGAACGCGTCGTAGTCGATCAACTCGGTGACGGGGACGCGGTCGGGGTCCCTACGCAGCTTGATGGTCCGGTAGGTCATGTCGAGCGCGTCGTACACCATCAGCCGGCCGAGAAGGCTCTCGCCGATACCGGTGATCAGCTTGATCGCCTCCGTGGCCATGATCGAGCCGATGGACGAACACAGGACGCCCAGCACGCCCCCTTCGGCGCACGAGGGCACCATGCCCGGCGGCGGCGCTTCGGGATAGAGGTCGCGGTAGTTGAGTCCGCGGTCGTCCGGGGCGTCTTCCCAGAACACCGACGCCTGGCCCTCGAACCGGTAGATCGACCCCCACACATACGGCTTGTGCGCCAGTATCGCGGCGTCGTTGACGAGGTACCGGGTGGCGAAGTTGTCGGTGCCGTCCAGAATCAAGTCGTATTGGGAGAACAGCTCGACGGCGTTGGTCGTGTCGAGCCGCATCTCGTGCAGACGAACCTCGACGTGCTCGTTGATCTCACGGATCGACTCGCGTGCACTCTCCCCCTTCGGGCGCCCCACGTCCGAACGACCGTGAATGATCTGGCGCTGCAAATTGGACGTGTCCACCTCGTCGAACTCGACGATCCCGATGGTGCCGACACCGGCCGCGGCGAGATACATCAGCGCAGGCGATCCGAGTCCCCCGGCTCCGATGAACAGGACCCTGGCGTTCTTGAGCCGTTTCTGACCGTCCATACCGACGTCGGGAATGATGAGGTGGCGACTGTACCGGGCGACCTCGTCGCGGGAGAGTTCGGCGGCGGGTTCCACCAGTGGCGGCAGCGAACCAGACGGTGCGGCGTTCACAGCATTCACGAGCCCACTCCTTAGACGAACGTTGCCCATTTCAACGCCCCCACTCCGCGGGATCTTCCCGCTGTCTGACGCGAGGACCGATCTCAGCCGCGAGGGAAGGGCCACGGATTGAAGTTGCACTCCATACCGTTCTTGGGGACCACACCTTCGGGATCGAGCTTCGCGATGTCGTTGTTCGCCGTACCGAACGTCTGCTGCATCATCACGGGCGCAAGACCCCCGTCGGCCTCGCAGGGCTGATGCTCGCGATAGCCGATGGCATGCCCGACCTCGTGGTTGATCAGATACTGCCGGTAGGAGCCGATGTCGCCCTGGAACGCGATGGCTCCGCGAATCCAGCGTGGCTCGTTGATGAGAACGCGGTCGATCGCCGGGTTGTAGCACGACACCTCGAGCTCGATGTCGTAGCCACAGGCCTCACGGATACTCATCTGCGATGTCAGCGACACGCGAAAATCCGGCTCGCCCTGGTCGATGCGACGGAACGAGAATCGCGGATCGTTCGTCCAACTCTTGGGGTTCGACAGGGTCTGCTGCACCATGCGGCCGAAGGATTCGTCACCACCGAAGCCAGCGGTATCGACCCCGTCTTCGACCTCCACCGAATAGGTGAACTCACGCTCGGTCCCCTGCCCCACCTTCTCCGACGTACCGGGAACGATTCGCCAGGTTCCCGCACCCGTCTCCGTGAACGGTCCGCCGCCCGGGAGAGTGCCGCTGGCGATGGACTCGGCGAACTTACCGTCCGCCAAAGGCGGCACGCCGATCACCTCGGAGCCCTCGGATTCATCGGACAATGTTCCGAAATTGGGTTGTTCGGCGACAGTGGGCTGATCGGTGCCGGTGCCGCGCAGAGCGTCCACGACGACGATGACCGTGACCAGACAGAGCACCGGTATCGCATAAGCCCGCCAGCCGTACGCGGAGACGAACCGGCCGATCTTGCTCTGCTTCCTGACCTGGCGTTCCGGCCGTTGGCTCCGGGGTCTGACTTCGCGCTTCGTCGGATCCCATTGAGCACGCAACGGTTGATGCGAACGGCTGTGCGAGGAACGTTCGTCCGGGTAGGTCGGCGTCCACCTACCGTCGGCCCGCGATTGCCGATCTCCCTCGCCGTCGCGTTGGGGAGTTCGACTACGCACGCGCGGTCCTCCTCGGTAGGTCACTGGTCCAGAATCTCAGGGCCAGAATCTCACAGCCTCGGATCTGTCTCACCCGAGCCCAACGACCATAGCGCCTCGGTGTTCGAGCCGACGGAAACTGACACACCCCGAGGCGCCGGGCGCACCTGAAATCGTTCGCGCAGGTATCGTTCAAGTGGTCACATCATCGACATGATGTGACCAGCAGTACATACGCAGATTGGAAGCGACATGACCGAACTCGCGGATCGGACCAACTTCGAGAGCGAAGCGACGACGACCACCTCGACTCGTCGGAGCACTCGTCTGCCGCGGGACGCACGACGGCTGCAACTCTTGGCCGCAGCGAGCGAGGTGTTCGTCAGCCGTGGATACCACGCCGCAGGCATGGACGAGATCGCCGAATGCGCGGGTGTCAGCAAGCCTGTGCTGTATCAGCACTTCCCCGGCAAGGTCGAGCTGTACGTCGCCGTTCTGCAGAGCTACGTGGACATTCTGATCGCCGGCGTGCGTCAGGCCCTGCGCTCCACGACCGACAACAAGCAGCGTGTTCGTGCGGCCGTCCAAGCATTCTTCGACTTCGTCGACAACGACACCCAAGGATTCCGACTGGTCTTCGAATCGGACCTGATGGGTGAGCCGCAGGTGCAGACCCGTGTCGAGCAGGCCACCGAGGCCTGCGTCGACGCCGTGTTCGACCTCGTGAGCCACGATTCCGGCCTCGATCCGTACCGTGCACGCATCTTGGCCGTCGGACTCGTCGGCGCGAGTCAGTTCACGGCCCGCTACTGGCTCGAGGCGGCCCGCCCGATCCCGAAGGAGGAGGCCGTCGACATCACGGTCACCCTCGCCTGGGGCGGACTCTCGCGTGTTCCCCTGCAGTCGGAGTAACAACTCCAACCGCTGAACAGCGACCTACGAACAGTGGAAGGTCCCGCAGTCGCCGACTGCGGGACCTTCCACTGTTTGCCTGCACTCAGGCGGACGGAGCGAAACCGACCTTGCGTGGATCGGTAGGGCCGATCTCGACGTAGGCGATCTTCGACGCCTGCACGAGGTACTTGCGGCCCTTCTCGTCGGCCAACGTGAGGACGTCGGCCTTTCCACTCAGTGCGCCCGACACGAGGGATTCGACCTCGTCCGCCGTCTGCTCGCTGCTGACGACCAGCTCCCGTGGGCTGTCGATTACGCCGATCTTGACCTCCACGGTCAACCTCCGAACTCTCCGAGAACTATCAGCTGTCCAGGCCAGGCTAATGCAGCAGCCCGCCCTCCGGTGGTCAGCACGCCTGTGCCGAGAGCGAACACGCACCTATCGGTCAGACGAGACCGAGCACAGCCATTCGCTCCGCGTGCATCTCCTGCATTCGGTCGAACAGCACAACGACACCGTTGAGGTCCCCGGACGCGGTGATGACGAGGTCGGTCAGCGCGTCGCGCTGCGCGAGCACGAACTGCGCCTGCGTGATCGCCTCACCGAGCAACCGGCGCCCCCACAGCATGAGCCGATCCTTGTCGCGGCTGCTCGCTTCGATGGCTTGGCGAACCTCGTGAACGACGAACTCGGAGTGACCGGTATCGGCCAGCACCTCTTCCACCGTCTCGAACACCTCGGGTGGCAGAGAATGACCGATCTCGCGATAGAAGTCGGCGGCGATGCCGTCACCGACATACGCCTTGACGAGAGCTTCCAGCCACGTCGACGGGTCGGTCGACGCGTGATAATCGTCCAGAGCCCGTACGAACGGATCCATGGCCTCGTAGATATGGAAACCGCGATCGGTCAGTGCCCGCTCGAGCACCTCGAAGTGGTTCATTTCGGCGGCGGCCATGCTGGCCAGCGCCACTTTTCCTTCCAGCGTGCGCGCCATCCGCGCGTCGTCTGCCAGACGATAGAACGCCGAGATCTCGCCGTAGGCGAGCACGGCGAACAGCTCTCCCACGCCGGGGTGGTCGGGCGAAATGGTGGATGTCGACGATGCGGACGTATCAGCTCCCATGAGCGAAGAGCGTAGTGCGCGGCCGGTGATGTTTGCCATGCTCGGGGGTCGTTGCACGGCTCTCCGGCTACAATGACCGTGGAAGCCGCATGATTGCCGTCCTGTGCACTCTTCGGACGGACACACATTTCGAACGAACCACTTTGTTCGTAAGCGGCTCCGAGACAATGTGCGCGCACCTGATCGTCCGTTCCCACCGCTTCGCCGAAATCATCCGATTTCCGCGCTGAGGCGGAGGCAGGAACCGGCCGAAGAGGACGTCGGCAAGACGTCGACTGGGAAACGGGCCGAATTACGGCCTGGCCCTCACCTCGTGCGTGCGTGCAGCTACGAGGAAGGCTAGTCCCCTGAGCAAGATCACCGTCGACCATGAAGACGACGCAACCGAGACCACTTTGTCGGCGACTCTCGACGAGTCGCACGTTGCCCCCAGCTTCGCCGAACTCGGTGTCCGAGACGAGATCGTCCGGGCCCTCGGCGAGATCGGCATCGAACGCACCTTCGCGATTCAGGAGCTGACGCTGCCCCTCGCCCTCGCCGGCGACGACCTCATCGGTCAGGCCCGCACGGGCATGGGCAAGACGTTCGGCTTCGGCGTTCCGCTGCTGCACCGAATCTCCACCGGAACCACAGGCACCGCCGCGCTGGACGGAACTCCGCGCGCACTCGTCATCGTTCCCACCCGCGAGCTGTGCGTCCAGGTCACCAAAGACCTCGAGAACGCCTCCAAGTACCTGAAGGGCGAAAAGGACAAGCTCGAAGTTCTCGCGATCTACGGCGGTCGCCCCTACGAGGCCCAGATCGAAACCCTGCAGAAGGGCGCCGACGTGATCGTGGGCACCCCAGGCCGTTTGCTCGACCTCGCGAAGCAGGGTCACCTGATCCTCGGCAAGGTCGGCGTCCTCGTCCTCGACGAGGCCGACGAGATGCTGGACCTCGGCTTCCTCCCCGACATCGAGCGGATCCTCACCATGGTTCCCGAGCAGCGTCAGACGATGCTGTTCTCGGCCACCATGCCGGGACCGATCATCACCCTGGCCCGCACATTCCTCACGCAGCCCACCCACATCCGGGCCGAGGAAGCGGAATCGTCCGCCGTCCACGAGCGGACCAGCCAGCACATCTACCGTGCGCACGCGCTCGACAAGGCCGAGATGGTGGCACGCGTCCTCCAGGCCGAAGGCCGCGGAGCAACCATGATCTTCACCCGGACGAAGCGGACCGCGCAGAAGGTGGCGGACGACCTCTCCGAGCGCGGGTTCGCCGTCGGCTCGGTCCACGGTGACCTCGGTCAGATCGCCCGGGAAAAGGCGCTCAAGTCGTTCCGCAACGGCAAGATCGACGTCCTGGTGGCCACCGATGTCGCGGCCCGCGGCATCGACATCGACGACGTCACCCACGTCATCAACTACCAGTGCCCCGAGGACGAGAAGACGTACGTGCACCGCATCGGCCGTACCGGCCGCGCGGGCCGCACCGGTACCGCTGTCACGCTCGTGGACTGGGACGACATCCCCCGCTGGCAGCTGATCGACAAGGCTCTCGAGCTGAACATCCCCGACCCGGCCGAGACCTACTCGAGTTCCCCGCACCTGTACGAGGAACTGTCGATCCCGACCGACGCCAAGGGTTCGATCAAGAAGAAGCCGGCACCGAAGGCCGATGGTGAGAGCGCCGGCAGTTCCGAGCGCACGTCCAGCCGGCCGCCGCGGACCCGGAACCGTCGCCGCACTCGCGGTGGCCAGCCCGCGTCGGCAACCAACGAGCAGCCGGCAGCGCAGACGGCCCCCGGCGACCAGACTGCAGCGGGCACTCCCGCGGGCGAGGGCGCATCCAAGCCGCGTCGTCGTCGCCGGCGTCGCCCCGCGAAGGCCGCCGGCACCCCTGCCGCCGGTTCCACTGCATCGGAGTAACCTGCCACAGTGCTCCCACCCGAACGGCGTACCCGCGTCGACCTGATCGTCGCGGCCGCCATCGTGGTGGTTCTGATCGTGGCAGCGACCATCGTCTGGTTGTTCAGCGACGCCCGCGGCACGACCTCGGTGACCGCCGAGCAGGCTCCTGACCCGGTCGCATCCGTATCGGCGCCACCCGAAACGCTGGCCCAGGCCTGGGATGCACCCAGTGCTGCCACCACTACTCCCGTGACGGCCGCCGATTCGGTGGTCGTGACCGCCGACGGCGGCGCGGTGGTGGGTCGTGACCGCCGCAGCGGTGACGAACTGTGGCGGTACGAACGCGACCTCGAGTTGTGCGGTGTCGTGGGCGCCTGGGACGACGTGGTAGCCGTGTACCGTGACGACCGAGGATGTTCACAGGCCACCAAGCTCCGTGGTGGCACGGGCGTCCGGGACGTTGCCCGCAACAGTGACGCCGACCCGAACGTCACGGTGACCGACGAAGGCACCTACGTGTCGTCCCGTGGTGATCGGCGCATGGAGTTGTGGCGCTCCGATCTCGTTCGCACCCTCGAGTACGGCAGAGTGGACGCCCAGGTCAATCCGAAGAGCCAGCCGCGCAGTGGGTGTCGACTTCTCGACTCCGGCGCCAGCGACTCACGAGCCGCGGTTCTGGAGAGTTGCCCCGGCGAGCAGGCCGCCCGGTTGACGATCCTCGACCCCGCACCCGACGACGGCCGGGAACCGGACGAGTTCAACTCGTCGGTACTCGCCGAGCTCGATCTCGATGCAGAGGGCGCCCGCATCATCGCGGTCAGCGGCGACAACACCGCCGTCTACCTCCCGGCAGGCTCCACCGCCGGCGACCGGATCGGAATCTATGGCGGGGACGGGGAGCAATTGTCGGTCTACCCGCTCCCCCGACCGGTCGGCCCGGACGTCCTCGCGGCCACCACCGGACCGAACGATTCGAAGCACTCCACGATCAGCTGGTGGACGGGCACCGAAGTCTTGAAGCTGGACCCTCGCAGCCTGCAACCACAGTGGGCGTTCGTCGGCACACTCGGTCCCGGCGCGGCGATGGGTAACAACCTTCTCGTCCCGGTGAAGTCAGGAATCGCCGTACTCGATCTGGCCAGCGGACGACCACAGCGCGTCATCGAATTCGACCGCGGCGACTACGAAGGGCCGATCACGACCACCGTGCTCGGTGGCGTGATTCTCGAGCAGCGCGGGGACACCGTCGTGGCGCTGCGGTCCCATACCGATTGAGCGAGTCTCAGCGGAATGTCGCACGGTACCGGGACGGTGACACCCCGACCGTCCGGGCGAAGTTCTGACGCAGCGCCGTCCCGGTGCCGAACCCAGAACGGGTGGCGATGTCGTCGATCGGAAGTTCGGTGGTCTCGAGCAGCTCGCGGGAGCGATTGATTCGCTGTTCGGTCAGCCACCGCTGCGGTGACATCCCCGTCTCGGCGCGGAACCTACGGGTGAACGTGCGCACGCTCATGGATTCGTGTGCTGCGAGCTCACCGAGCGACACCGGCTGATCAAGACGCGTCAGCGCCCACGCACGAGCAGCGCCCGTGGACGAATCCCCTCGCTCCGGGACGGGTTGGGCGATGAACTGCGCCTGACCGCCCGTTCTGTGAGGCGGCACCACCGTCGCCCGCGCAACTTCGTTCGCTACCGAGGCACCATGATCGACACGCACGATGTGCAGGCAAAGATCGATTCCTGCTGCTACCCCCGCCGCCGTCAGGATGTTTCCGTCGTGCGTGTAGAGCACGCTCGGATCGAGACGCACATTCGGATAGAGACGCCGAAATGCCTCGGCCGACTTCCAATGAGTGGTGGCAGCGCGACCCTCGAGCAACCCGGCAGCAGCAAGCACGAACGAGCCCGTACAGATCGAGGCGATGCGGGTGCCCGGCTCGATTCGCGCCAACACCTCGGCCAGATCGGACGGGAGAGCGCCGTCGTGCGGCGGATCGTAATCTGCGTTGGAGGCGGGTATCACGACGGTATCGGCAGTCCCGAGAAGTTCGGCACCGTTCACCACCGTCAACGTCACGTCCGTATCCGTGCCCACAGGACCAGGCACGGCCGCACACGTGCGGACGTCGTACAGCCGGTCCCCATCCGCCGAACGAGCCTCGCCGAAGATGCGGTGCACGATTCCGAGTTCGATGGGAAGCACCCCGTCACGGACGAAGACGGCCACACGATGGGCTCTCGGTGGCGCTTTCACCTCCGGCAACGTCGTCATGGCCGAATTCTTTCATATGATGTCTTGTCGGCCACTGTCTCGCGGTCCAGAATCCCGACACGATGGACAGGACAAGCGACAAGGTCAGCCGATCGACGAGGTGTAGAAGCGCGATGAATGTCCTCTGGGTAAACGCACATCCCGAACCACTCTCGCTGACGCATCAACTGGCCGCCGATGGAATAGCGGCGCTCGAGGCGACCGGCCATGAGGTGCGGCGTTCGGATTTGTACCGGATGGGATGGAACCCGGTGGTCACCGGAGACGACTTCGGGCACGATCCGCACGACCGCCTCCTCGTCGGCAAGCGATCCCGGCGGGCATTGGAGGACGGAACCCTCGCTCCCGACATTCGCGAGGAGCAGCGCAAGATCGACTGGGCGGACGGCCTCGTCGTCCAGTTCCCGCTGTGGTGGTTCGGGATGCCCGCGATCCTCAAAGGGTGGTTCGATCGGATTCTCGTGGAGGGCTACGGCTACGGGGTGCGCCGAAACACCGGCGAGACGGGTCAGGGAGTCGGTTCGACGCGACGCTACGGTGACGGACTTCTCGCAGGTAAGCGGGCTACCATCGTCGTCAGCTTCGGCGGCAGCGCACACACCGTCGGCCCACGAGGAATCAACGGCCGGATGGACGAACTTCTGTTCCCGATCCAGCACGGCATCTTCTGGTACACCGGGATGTCCGTGGTGGAACCGTTTCTGGTGGACAGCGCCGATCGCCTCACGCCCGACGGCTATCACGACGTGGCCGCCCGATTGTCGGAGCACGTGCGCGACCTCTTCGACTGCGATCCGATTGCGTTCTACTCACAGGACACCGACTACGACGAGAACTTCGTGCTGCTGCGAGATCGTTCGCCCGGCGCAACCGGAGTACGCGCGCATTCACACTGACTGAAACATGTTCTAATTCATGAATGCCTACTTATGCGATCACCGGTGCCGCTTCCGGAATCGGCGCAGCAACCCGCACACGCCTCCTCGACGCCGGCCACGCCGTGGTCGGCGTCGACATCCATGACGTCGACGTCGTCGCGGACCTGTCGACTCCAGGAGGTCGGGACGACGCCGCCAAGGCAACGACCGAACTCGCCGGTGGCCGACTGGACGGAGTGATCTGTTGCGCCGGCCTGGGACCGCTGGCCGGGCATTCCGGTGGAAAACTGGCAGCCGTCAACTACTTCGGAACGGTAGGATTCGTCGAAGGAATCCGGTCCGCGCTGGAGGCTGCGGGAGCCGCTTCCGTGGTTGTCGTCTCGTCGAGCAGTACCACCACCCAGCCCGGCCTGCCCGAGGAACTGGTCGCAGACTGCCTGGCAGGAAACGAGACCGACGCCGTTACGCGGGCAGACGAACTCACCGCGATCCCCACCTATCCGGCCACGAAGCTCGCGCTCGCCCGGTGGATTCGCCGCGAGGCGATTCGGCCCGAATGGATCGAACGCGGTGTGCGTTTCAATGCGATCGCACCCGGCATGATCGATACCCCGATGACCGGTGGCGACGACCTCGATCCCGACCTCGCCAAGGCGCTGGACTTCTATCCGGTTCCACTCGGCCGCCGTGGCCGGCCCGAGGAGATCGCCGCACTGGCCGAATTCCTGCTCGGGCCCGGTTCGACCCTGATGTGCGGCAGCGTGGTGTTCGCCGACGGCGGGACCGACGCGCAACTACGCCAAGACGACTGGCCGGCGCCGTGGCATCCCACTCAGGACGAGCTCAGCCGTCATTTCCCACCGAGAAAGTAACCAACTCGGAACCCGACCAATGCTTGGCCAGGTTCTCTGCCAGGTCGCGATAAGCCTGTGCGCCCTTGTTCTTTCGGCCGGAGAGCACAGTGGCACCTGATGCCGTGGCCTCGGCAAACCGCACGGTTCGCGGAATCGGCGGCGCCAGAACCGGAAGGTCGTAGCGGTCGGAGACGTCGGAGAGCACATCACGACTGTGCGTGGTGCGTGAGTCGTACAGCGTCGGAAGCGCCCCCAGCAGGACGAGATCGGGGTTGGTGATCTGCTGCACCTCGCTCACGGTGCGGAGCAGTTGTCCGACACCGCGATGCGCCAGCATTTCGCATTGCAGCGGGACCAGGACGGACTGTGCCGCGGTGAGACCGTTCAGCGTCAACACACCCAGTGACGGCGGGCAGTCGATGATGATGGTGTCGTAGTCGTCGTGGAGCGGGGCCAGGGCACGCTTGAGCGCAAATTCGCGACCGGGCCGCATCAAGAGCATCGCCTCCGCCCCTGCCAAGTCGATGGTGGCCGGCAGAAGACTCACCCCGTCGTCCGTGGCGATGACGACCTCCGCAGCCTTCACGTCCCCGGTCAGGACGTCGTGGACGGATACCTCCAGCCGATCGGGATTGTGGCCCAGCGAGAACGTCAGACACCCCTGCGGGTCGAGATCGACCACCAGGACTCGTTGCCCCAGCGAGACGAGTGCCGCCCCCAACGACGCCACGGTGGTGGTCTTGGCGACCCCACCCTTCTGATTGGCCACTGCAAGAATGGTTGTCACGTAATCGATCCTCACTTAACGCGCCCGGTGCCAGCGTGGTCGCTGCCATGATAGTTCGATGAGTGCTTCCGAAGTACCCGTTGCCGCGGTTGCCGCGCGATCCGAACGAAATCCGCGAATCGTGTTGCTGCGTCACGGCCAGACCGAGTGGTCGGAGTTGGGAAAACACACCGGACGCACCGACATTCCCCTCACCGAACTCGGCGCCGAGCAAGCACGGCGTGTCGCACCCACGATTGCTGCACTGGGTCTCCGCACGCCGCTCGTCGTGACCAGCCCGCGCTTGCGGGCACACCGCACCGCGAGTCTGGCCGGGCTGCGTGTGAACCGCACGTGGGACGCGCTGGCCGAATGGGACTACGGAACGTACGAAGGACTCACCACCCCCGAAATCCGTGAATCCGTCCCGGACTGGACGGTCTGGACGCACCCGTGCCCCGGCGGAGAATCCGCCGAAGCCGTCCACGCCCGATGCGACCTCGTGCTGTCCGTCGCACGCTCGCAGCTGGCCGAACGTGACGTCGTCCTCGTAGGGCACGGCCATTTTTCCCGCGCACTCGTTTCCCGATGGCTCGAACTACCGGTACTGGAAGGCCGTAGGTTTGCATTGTCTGCCGCAGGGATGTCGGTCCTCGGTTTCGAGCGCGGCACCCAGCAAGTGATCAGTCACAACATCGCCAGTTGAGGAAGGTGCGATATGAATCGCAGTGCAGGTGTCCAGGGGGCAGGGGTCCAGAGATCAGGCATCCGACGAGCTGAGGCGAGGGACGTCGCCGCCGTCACCGAGTTGATCCACCTCCTCGCCGAACATCAGCGGGCCGCCGACGAATGCACCGTCACCGAGGAGCAGATCCACGAAGCACTGTTCGCCCCGAACCCGTCGGCATTTGCACACGTGGCATGCGACGAGTCGGGAACAGTGGTCGGGATCGCGGTCTGGTTTCTCAACTACTCCACCTGGGACGGCAGTCATGGGATCTACCTCGAAGATCTCTACGTACGACCGACCGAACGTGGGGCGGGGCACGGCAAGGCCCTCCTCGCGACACTCGCCCAGGAATGCGTGAGCCAGGGCTACACGCGCCTGTCCTGGTCTGTTGCCAACTGGAACACACCGTCCATCGCGTTCTACGAATCGCTCGACGCGAAACCTCAGAACGAGTGGACGACCTATCGGTTGGCCGGAACTCCCCTGCAGACCCTGGCGGCAGAAGTCGGGTAGGAGCCGCTCAGGACTCGTCGGTCGCCTCGGGTTCCTCGCCGTACTGGGCTTCCATCCACCGCGACGTGGGACCGCTGAACAAGCAGCCGAGTGCCCCGACCACGACCACCCCGAGGAGCACCCCGAAGAACAGCTGGTGCGAGTCGGTCAGCAACGACCACGCCACCGGGAGGAGCAACAACTGCGCGACGACGGCGATGGCGCGTCCCCACCTCTTACCGATCAGCAGCGCGATGCCGGCCGCAAGAACAGCGCCGCCGAGAATGGCGAACCAGGCTGCGGTGCCGTAGCCGCTGATGAAGGCCTCTTCGTGCCCGAGCAGTCCACGAATTACGAGAGCGACGGCCACACCCACAGCGACCGTGCCCTCGAGCGTCACCAACGCACCGGCGCATCGAACGGTGCGGGGCGTGGAGTGGCTTACTGGTGGTGTGGACACCCGGCCAGCCTAGAACACCGGCCCGGACCCGCCGCTCGGAGGAATGGTCTGCGAATCTTCCTCTGTGAGTGGTTGACGAGTCCAGGGACTCGTCAACCACTCACAGGCAAGGCTGGTACCAGCAGTGACATACCGCTTCACGTGCTCAGCCAGCTGTGGAACCGCCGGCTGAGAACAGGGGTGACAACCCACACCATCGACGCGACCGCCAGTGGAACGATCACCGCCAGCCGGACCGGTTGCGGTAGACCGTCCATGAGCGGAGTCGTGGCGGCGACCAGCACGGTCAGCACCGGATAGATGCCACCCACGGTCATCAGCCACACCTTCCATCGCCGCGGCGGACGTGCCACCGACGTGATTGGTGTTGTGGCCGGGGCACTTGTCGTCGCCGGTGAATCTGCGTGCACTGGAACCTCCAGGTCGTTGTTGTCTGTTGCACAACCACTCTCGAGTCTCGAGATCGAGCTATGAAGGCCGAGCCGTTCCTGGCAGGGATGCAACCAGGAACGCTTCGGCCGGTTGCTGAAGAATCGACGTGTGAACACTTCCGCCCCGCTGGGCGATTTCCTCCGCTCACGCAGGGCGAGGGCCCGGCCTGCCGACGTCGGCCTACCCGCCGGGCTGGGCCTACGCCGCACTCCAGGCCTGCGGAGAGAGGAACTTGCCACCCTGGCCGGGGTGAGCTTCGACTACTACACGCGTCTCGAGCAGGGCCGCGAACGTCGTCCGAGTCGTGCGGTTCTCGACAGCCTGGCCCGCGCGCTGCGGCTGACCGCCGACGACAGGGAGCATCTGAGACACCTTGCGACCCTGACAGCCGACCCTCCGGCCGCGACGGCATCGGCTCCCGTCACAACAGTGCGTCCGAGTATCGATGCCCTGCTGACCCAGCTGAGTCCGTCACCTGCGTACGCGCTCAATCGAGTCAGCGACATGGTCGCGGCCAACCCGGAGGGGCTGGCTCTTTTCCACGGCATCAGCTCGTGGCCGGCGAATCGGCGAAACACGGTCCGCTACATATTCACGCACCCGCTCGCCCGCGACTTGTTCGTCGACTGGGACACCACCGCACAAGCCAGTGTCGCCCAGCTGCGGACCATGAACGAACGATACCCCGCCGACCCGCACCTGCTCGAACTCGTTGCCGAGCTCTCGGCCACCGACGCGGCGTTCCGCCACCTGTGGGCAGATCACACCGTCGGACCACGCAGACACACCACGAAAGCGTTCGATCACCCCGACCTCGGCGCCGTCGCCTACGACTTCGAAACCCTGCACCTGCCCGACGGTGAGCTACGCATCTCCGTCTATACGAGTACCGGCCGACAGGCCTCGTACAGCTAGGCTGATCCCCTGTGCGTGCCCTTCTGATCGTCAATCCGAATGCAACGTCGACGACCCCAGCGGGCCGCGACCTACTCGCGCACGCGCTGTCGAGTCGGGTGCGCCTGAGCGTCGCCCAGACAACTCATCGTGGGCATGCCGGCGAGCTGGCGAAACGCGCACGTGAAGAGGGCATGGGGCTGATCATCGTGCACGGCGGCGACGGCACCGTCAACGAGGTCGTCAACGGTCTCCTCGGCCCACCCAACCCGGACAGCATGCAGGCGGTGACCGTCGGGCCGATCCCACCGATTGCCGTCGTACCGGGTGGCTCCGCCAACGTTTTCGCGCGCTCGCTCGGCCTCGCACCCGACCCGGTGGACGCCACGAACCAGCTGATCGACCTGCTCACGTTCCGGCGCAGACGCAGAATCGGACTCGCACACTGCGACAACCGCTGGTTCACCTTCAATGCCGGCCTGGGCTGGGACGCCGCGGTGTGCGAGGCGGTGGACGCGCACCGCAAGGACGGAAGCCCCGCCAGCCCCTCGCGGTACGTACGTTCGGCGATCCACGCCTACTTCCAGCGCAAGTCCGCCGAACCCACGCTCACCGTGGAGATACCCGGGCAGGACCCGGTGGACGGCGTGCACTTCTCGTTCGTCTCCAACGCCAGCCCGTGGACGTACCTGAACAAGCGCGAGGTGCACACCAACCCTGGAACGTCGTACGACACCGGACTGGGAGTGTTCGCCATGAAATCGACGTCGTTTTTCGCGACGATGCGCGTGGTGCGGCAGCTGCTGACACGGGGCGCCCAACCGGCTGCGAAGCAGCTTTTCCGTGTGGACGACGTGCCGCGCGTGCGCATCACGGCATCGGAACCCATCGGCCTTCAGATGGACGGTGACTACATCGGATTGCGTACCGAAGCCGAGTTCGTGTCGGTACTGGACGTTTTGGACGTGGTGGCGCCTCCGAAGCCGTGAACCTGGATTATTCGGGCAGGTCAGACAACCCTCGAACCCTATACTGTAACTTCACACAAAGGCAAACCTAACTACGTGAGCCTGCCCACGGAACGGCCAGTTTCTATTGACATCGCGCCAGTTCGTGAAAGCATTCACAAGCAACAACGCGGAAACACCAAGTACGCGTAGCTGAACTCGAATCAAACGAAACGGTGCGAATTCGCACCCAGTTAAGGAGCAGAAGGATGGACTGGCGCCACAACGCAATCTGTCGTGACGAAGACCCCGAGTTGTTCTTTCCTGTGGGCAACAGCGGTCCGGCTCTCGCTCAGATCGCGGATGCCAAGGTTGTCTGCAACCGCTGCCCGGTGACCGCCGATTGCCTCGCATGGGCACTCGAGTCGGGCCAGGATGCGGGTGTCTGGGGCGGCATGAGCGAAGACGAGCGTCGCGCACTCAAGCGCCGCAACGCTCGCACGCGCGCCCGCACCACCGTCTGATACTTCGACGAAGAGGTCGGCCCGGCACCACATGGTGCCGGGCCTTTTTGCTGCCTGACGCACTTCCCCGCCTGTGACCTTCGACGATCGGCCTATGACCTTCGGCGTTCGGTGCCCTGTCCGCGACGTCCGTGCGGAACCCTCAACGTCGCGTCCGTACCGCCGTCCGGCCCGTTGCGGAGCGTGAGCGATCCCCCCAGCTCGGCAGCCACCAGGGTGCGGACGATCTGCAAGCCCAGCCGATCCGAACTTTCCAATTCGAAGCCGGGCGGCAGCCCGTTCCCGTCGTCGTGCACCACGACGTCCAACCAGCGCGCCGAACGTTCCGCGCGGATGGTGACATGCCCCGGCACACCGGGATCGAATGCGTGCTCGATCGCGTTCTGAATCAGTTCGTTCATCACCATCACCATCGGTGTGGCACGTTCTGCGGTGAACACTCCCAGACTGCCCACACGCTCCACGGTTACCGGCGTGGCCACCGTAGCGACGTCGGACAGGATGGGCACCAGCCGGTCGACCACGTCGTCCAGGTTCACTTCCTCGTCCACCGACATCGACAACGTGTCGTGCACGAGCGCGATGGATGTCACCCGGCGCACCGATTCGGTGAGCGCCTGCTGCGCTTCGTCGTTCTGCGTGCGGCGGGCCTGCAACCGAAGGAGCGCAGCCACGGTCTGCAGATTGTTCTTCACACGATGGTGAATTTCGCGGATGGTCGCGTCCTTGCTCAGCAACGCCCGGTCTCTGCGCTTCACCTCCGTGACGTCACGTATCACGACGGCGGCACCCACCCTGGTTCCGCCGGGCTTGAGCACCAGAGCGCGCAACAGGACGGTGGCGCCCTTGGCCTCGATCTCCATCCGTCGGCCGGGTTTGTCTTCGAGAGTGTCACTGATGTACCCAGCAGCCTCTTGCGACTCGAACGGGTCCGTGACCAGTGCGCGCGTCGTCGTCGCCAGATTCTGTCCGATCAGGTCGGAATTGAGCCCCATCCGGTGATAGGCCGACAACGCGTTGGGGCTCGCGTAGACCACGTTTCCGTCGGTATCGAGGCGGATGAACCCGTCGCCCGCCCGCGGACTCGAATTGGTGTCCGCTCGCGCCTCTCGGATCGGGAACGTGCCATCGGTGATCATCTGGCACAGATCGTCCGCGCAATCGAGGTACGCCACCTCGAGCGGGCTCTGAGCGCGTCGATGGCTCGAATTGGTGTCTCGGCTGAGCACGGCGATGACGTCGCCTCCCCAGCGCACCGGGACGGCTTCACGACGCGGCGGAAGGCCCGTGTGCTCACTCGTCTGCGTGTACCCGTTCTCGCCGGACGCGCGCACGATGCGGCCGTCCTCCAACGCTCGCAACACCTGGGGATGCTCGGACTCCGACACCACCGTGCCGACCATGTCTTCGGGGAAGGCCGTCGACGCCGTGGTCGGCCGGCAATGCGCGACACAGATCACCGACCCCGCACCTGCGCCTGCAATTCCCGAATCCGTACCGACCCACAGCAGCACGTCGGCGAACGACAGGTCGGCAAGGAGCTGCCACTCACCGACCACTCGCTGAAGGTGGTCCACCGCCGCACCCGGCAGATTCGTGTGCTCGGCGAGCAGATCGCTGAGAGTGGACACGAATCAGCTCACGAGATGACGGCGATCAGATCGCCCTGCTTGATGACGTCCCCCACCTGCACGTCGACAGATGTGACGGTGCCGCTCTCTTCGGCGATGACCGGGATCTCCATCTTCATGGATTCGAGGATGACGAGCGTATCGCCCTCCTGCACGGTGTCACCCGCACTCACCACTACCTGAAAGACCGTCGAAACCATCTCGGCGCGCACGTCTTCTGCCATCGTGAATCCTCATTCCCGAATCCGACCATTCCGGTTGTCCGGCAAACCCAGTTGTCACAGCCAACCACACTTGAATCCTCCCCGACCTGAAGGGCGGGGATTCCTGATTCACGCTGCCTGACGGTCCGGCGGACCGTCAGGTCTTACGCGATCAACACCAGCCGGGAGGAAACCAGCCCGGGCCACCATGACGGCGGCAGAGTTTTTATCTCTCGGTTTCACCAACCCACATGCTGCGCATGTGTAGGTGCGTTCGGACAGCGGCAGGCGATGCGTGGTTCTGGCATCACAGTTGCTGCAGTCCATAGTGGTGTACTTCGGGTCCACCAGCCGCACCTCACGCTGGTGTTTGCGGGCCATGTCGATCAACGCCGTCTTCGTCGCCGCGATCGCCGCGTCCGCGGCCTTGCGGGCCATCGTGGACTTCGCCAGGAATCTCGGTTTGAAGTCCTCGACCGCAATCTGGTCAAAATCGCGGGTCACCGCTTTCGCCCATTTGCGGGCATCGTCCTGGCGTTGCCGCGCCACCTTTGTATGCAGTTTCGCTGCCCGGTGTTTGGCGTGCTTGTACCCGTTGGACCCGGGCTTGCCTTTGACGGGTTTACGGCGAGCCATCATCCGCTGATACCGCGCGAGCTTCGCGGCCGCGGCCTTGCCGCGCTGGGTATGCGGGAGATCGTGGCCGTCGCTGGTGGTGGTCGCGGTCTCGGCCACACCCCAGTCGATCCCGATCACAGCGCCCGTCGGAGGAAGCGGCTCGGCGACGGCGTCCACGACGAACGAGCAATACCAGTGCCCGAGACTGTCCCGGAACAACCGGACACTCGACGGGGCAGCAGGCAACTCGCGCGACCACACCGGCCGCACGACAATCCCACCGGCAAGCCGAACCCGCTGCGCGTCGAGCGTGAACCCGCGCCGCGTGTAGTTCAGGCTCGGCAAAGTCAATCGCTTTTTCCGGTACTTCGGCATCCCGGCCCGCTGTCGCACCGGCACACGGTTCTTGGTGTCTTTGCACGCTTTACTTCGCGATTTGGCGAAGTCTCGGATCGTCTGCTGCTGAGGCACTGTTGAACCCGCACCCAACCAGTCGTGCTCTTCGCGCCACCGGGTCAGCCGCTTGTCCAACCACGCCGGCCCACACGCACGGCCTGCGCGATAGGCGTCGCGGGACTCGCTCACACACTGGTTCCACACCCACCGGCAACGGTCCCACTCCGCCAGCAGCGCCTGTTGCGCCGTCGCTGACAGCCGAACCCGGTACGTAAACCGGGCCTTACCTCCCATCAGCGTTCGCTGTCACATCTCAAACCATAACCAGCAGCACCGACAAGTTTCGGTGGCCCGCTACGCGGACCATAAAGACCCGGGATGCGTTTCCTCCCCGCTCCGAAGGGTCGGCGCATCCACGCACGATGCCAGGTGAAAGAATGGAGCGAAACAGAAGGGAGCCACTCATGGGTAAGCGTGGTCGCAAGAAGCGCAGCCGCAAGGGCAACAACGCCAATCACGGCAAGCGTCCAAACAGCTGAGACGTAAGTGAACGAGCCGTGGCCGGGAAGCATGAAGCTTCCCGGCCACGGCTTTTTCGCACTCCGTTCAGTGCCCCACTGTCGTCACCGCTCGTCCGGCCCGACCTCGGTGACGATGATCGTGCGGCGCAGTTCCAAGGTGAGCCGTTGACGGAGACCTTCCGGTGCGTGCTCCCCACCGCACTTGCGGCTCACGAGACTCTTCACACGCTCCTCGATCCCGTACGCCTCCAGACAGGATCCACAGTCGTCGAGATGACGTTGCAGACGGGCACGGGACGCCTCGTCGCACTCGTTGTCGAGCATCTGCCATACGTCGGCGATCACGGCCGAGCAATCGAGCCTTTCGAATTCGTCCTGCTCGCTCACCGAGAAACCTCCTGCTCCGGGGCTGATGTGCCGCGGTTGAATCCACGCTCATGTGCCACGTCGGCCAACAGACCACGCAACTGCTTACGTCCGCGATGCAGACGTGACATCACGGTGCCGATCGGGGTGCCCATGATGTCCGCGATCTCCTTGTAGGGGAAACCTTCGACGTCGGCGTAATACACCGCCATCCGAAACTCTTCGGGCAACGACTGCAATGCCTCCTTGATGTCGTCGTCCGGGAGCGCATCGAGCGCTTCGACCTCTGCCGAACGCAGTCCGGTCGAGGTGTGCTCCGCGGAGGCTGCGAGCTGCCAGTCCGTGATCTCGTCGGTCGGATACTGGGCCGGCTGTCGCTGCTTCTTCCGGTACGAGTTGATGTACGTGTTCGTGAGGATGCGGTACAGCCAAGCCTTGAGGTTGGTGCCCGCCCGGAACGAACGGAACGCGGAGTACGCCTTCACATACGTTTCTTGGACGAGGTCCTCGGCATCCGCCGGATTGCGGGTCATCCGCAAGGCCGCGCCGTAGAGCTGATCCAACAGTGGCAGAGCGTCCCTCTCGAAGCGAGCAATCAGCTCGTCCTGGGATTCGGCCGGCTCTGTCGCCGGATCGTCCTTTTCCTGCACGCTGATCCCTTCGGTCGCCGTGGGCGTCAAGGTTACCGCCAACTGCACACGCGACCCGCGCGTCATCACCGAGGACCTCACGTTTACGCCTGCTCCTTCGATCAATACTCTCTAGTGTCTGCAGCTAGCAACACCCGCGGCGCCCAGTCTGTTCCCGACGGCCGCGAACAGGGAGGAGCGTCCGAGCATGGCCGCAAGCGCCACCCCGGCCACCACCGCTCTGAAGCGGTCCGGGATCGAACACGTGGTGCACTCCTACGACCACGACCCACGCTCCCAGTCGTATGGAACAGAAGCGGTCGACGCTCTCGGGGCCTCGCTCGGGATCGGCGCCCACCAGGTGTTCAAGACACTCGTGATCGAACTGGACACCGGGCGCCTCGCCGTAGCCGTGATTCCCGTCCCCTGCTCACTGTCGTTGAAGGCAGCAGCAGGTGCGCTCGGCGCCCGCAAAGCGACGATGGCAGATCCCAAGAAGGCGGAACGGACCACCGGCTACGTTCTGGGCGGAGTGTCCCCGCTCGGACAGCGGAAGATCCTTCCCACCGTGATCGACGAATCCGCTCTCACCATCGACCGGATTCTGTGCAGCGCCGGGCGCCGCGGTCTCGAAATCGAGCTCTCCCCCGTCGATCTCGTCGCTGCCACGAATGCCGTGACCGCGGCCATCACCAGCGGCTGAGTGTCACAGCAGGGTGATCTGTTCCCCTGCCCGGTCATCATCGGCCTGGCCACCGGTGAGCGGCTCGATCAGCTCGGGGCCGTCGTTCTTCACCGAATTGACCTGCGTGGACACCCGTCTCACCTCGATGTCCGCATAAGCGTCGAGGACCGGCTCGAGCAACCGTGGGTCCGCCGTGGATTCGGGGTCCAGCCAGGCAGCCCAGCGATCACGTGGCAGCACGAGGGGCATGCGGTCGTGCACCTCGGTCAGATGCGCTGCCGAGTCGACGGTGACCACACTGCAACTGAGCAGCGGCGCCGGGCTGCTCTCCCCAGCCGCCTCGGTTGCGGGATCGTGCCACACCGACCAGAGACCGGCGACAAACAACCGCGAACCGTCCTGCGGAGTCATGAAGTACGGAATCTTGACGGCCTTCGGCGTGCGGGAGCCTGCCTTCATCTGCGATTCCGTCTCCCACTCGAACCATCCATCCATGGGCACGAGGCAGCGTTTGCGCTGAAAGGACGTGCGGAAAGCGGGTTTCTCGGCAAGGCTCTCGGCCCGAGCGTTGATCAGCATCGGCCCCTTGCCGAGTTGTTTGGTCCACGGCGGGACCAGACCCCACCGCATCCCTCTGATCCGACGCGAACCATGCCGATCCACCACAGCGCACACCCGATCGGTGGGGGCGACGTTGTACTTGGGAGCAGGCCGTACCGCCTCGTCCAGATCGGACACTTCGTCCACGGCGTCGAGGTCTGCCGCCAACGTCGCCGGATTCGCTGTGGTCGCGTATCTGCCGCACATGAGACCAGGATGGCACGAAGCTCCGACAATGAGAGAAGATGAAGGCGTGACCCTGAGCCTCTGGAAAGCACCCCGCGCACTGTCGCCCGTCGACGCCACCGTCACTCTTCCCGGATCGAAATCCATCACCAATCGCGCACTCGTGCTCGCCGCGCTCGCGGACGGACCCTCGACGATTACGGGGACCTTGCGTAGCCGGGACACCGACCTGATGATCGAGGCGCTGCGCACCCTGGGTGTGGGCATCACCGGTGACGGCACCACACTCGACGTCGTCCCTGCGCCCCTCCGCGGTGGAATCATCGACTGCGGCCTGGCGGGAACCGTCATGCGCTTCGTGCCGCCGCTCGCCGCTCTGGCTCCGGGCGACGTGTCGTTCGACGGCGACGAACAGGCCAGGACCCGTCCGCTCGGCACCATTCTCGACGCCTTGCGCGGCCTCGGCGCCGACATCGACGGCAACGCACTCCCCTTCACCGTCCACGGCCGTGGCGGCGTGAAGGGCGGGGCTGTCACGATCGACGCCTCCGGCTCGTCGCAATTCGTCTCCGGCCTGCTGCTGTCCGCTGCCGCCTTCGACGAGGGCGTCGTCGTCCGTCACGACGGCAACTCGGTTCCCTCCATGCCCCACATCGACATGACCGTCGACATGCTGCGCGAGTCGGGTGTGCAGGTGAGCACACCGAACGACGGCGCCGACGCGAACACGTGGACGGTGAATCCCGGGCCGGTCCGTGCAGTGAATCGGATCATCGAGCCGGATCTGTCGAACGCCACCGCATTCCTTGCCGCCGCCGCGGTCACGGGTGGACGCGTTCGCATTCCGAACTGGCCGAGTGCCACCACTCAGCCCGGCGACGAGATCCGTGTGATCCTCGAGCGAATGGGCGCGGACGTCGAACTATCCGATTCGATCCTCACTGTTCAAGGACCTGGCGCTCTGCGCGGCATCGACATCGACCTCCATGACGTCGGCGAGCTGACCCCGACCGTCGCCGCCCTCGCAGCGTTGGCCGAGGGCGCGTCCAGGCTGCGCGGTATCGCCCATCTGCGCGGCCACGAGACCGACCGCCTCGCGGCTCTGCGCACCGACATCACCGCCCTCGGCGGACAGGCGGAGGAGACGGAGGACGGCCTCGTCATCACACCTGCCGACCTCCACGGCGGCACCTGGCGTTCGTACGCGGACCACCGGATGGCCACAGCAGGCGCCATCATCGGACTGCGGGTCGAGGGAGTCGAGGTCGAGGACGTCGAAACCACCGCGAAAACTCTGCCCGGATTCGAAAACTTGTGGTCGGAGATGCTGTCTCCCAAGCAGGGGTCGGGCAACTGAGCCGCCGGCAGTACGACGAGTCCGACGTCCGGGTACGCCCCGGCAAGGGAACTCGCCCACGGACGAAAACGAGACCCGAGCATCGCAGCGCCGAGTCCGCGATGGTCGTGTCCGTCGACCGAGGGCGTTGGGGATGTGTCCTCGGTGGCGATCCGGACCGGCCGGTCGTCACCATGCGGGCACGTGAACTCGGGCGCACACCGATCGTCGTGGGTGATCGCGTGGATGTCGTCGGCGACCTGTCGGGCAAGCCGGACACGTTGGCGCGCATCGTGAGAGTGTCCGAACGCAGCACGGTGCTACGCCGCACGGCGGACGACACCGACCCGTACGAGCGGATCGTCGTCGCGAATGCGCAGCAGTTGCTCATCGTGGTGGCACTGGCCGACCCGCCCCCGCGAACGGGTTTCGTGGAGCGTGCCCTCGTCGCCGCCTATGTCGGCGGCCTGCGTCCCATCCTGTGCCTCACGAAAAGCGATCTCGCGTCGCCCGAGGAGTTCGCGGCCTCGTTCGCCGACCTCGACGTCCCGGTGGTGGTCGCCGGTCGAGACGATTCTCTCGACTCGGTTGCCGACATGCTGGCCGGCGAACTCACCGCGTTGATCGGGCACTCGGGAGTCGGTAAGTCCACTCTCGTCAACCGTCTCGTGCCCGAGGCGGACCGGGCCGTCGGTGTGGTGTCCGGCGTCGGGAAGGGTCGTCACACCTCCACTCAATCGGTCGCTCTGCACCTACCGACCACCGGCTGGGTGATCGACACTCCGGGCATCAGATCGTTCGGACTCGCCCACATCTCACCCGAGGATGTTGTCGCCGCCTTCTCGGATCTCGCCGAGGCTGTCGACGACTGTCCGCGCGGCTGCACTCATCTCGGCCCACCTGCAGACCCCGAATGCGCGCTCGACGAGTTGGAAGGAAAGTCGGCCAGACGCGTCGGTGCGGTCCGCCACCTGCTCGAAGCCATCTCGGCCAACGAGGCTTGGTGAGCGAACCGCACCGACGAACGAACAGGTAACCAGCGCTACCGGTTTCGTGCCCCGCGACCGATCAGGGCACGGACACCGCGACGTCCACGCGACTGCGCAATAGCCGTGCGCAATCCGCTGCGACGACCGGTTTCGGGATCGATGACGGCGGTGGTATTTCCGCCGAAGCGGCGTTCCGAGGCCGTCTCCGGTGCATCGTCCGCGGTGTCTTTCAGATACTTGTTGGGCAGCGACAGCTTCGCGATGGTGCGCCACGACTTTCCGTACTGAACCAGGAACGGCCCGGTGGTGTACGGCAGGTCGTACTTGTCGCACAGCTGACGAACCCGAACTGCGATCTCCGAGTAGCGATTACTCGGCAGGTCCGGGAACAGGTGGTGCTCGATCTGGTACGTGAGATTTCCGGACATGAAGTCCAACGTCTTACCGCCCGAGATGTTGGCGCTGCCCAGCATCTGCCGCAGGTACCACTCTGGGTGAGTCTCGTTGTCGATGTCCGCCTTGGTGAATTTCTCGGCGCCGTCGGGAAAATGACCGCAGAAGATGATCGCGTTCGTCCACACGTTGCGGATGACGTTCGCGGCCACGTTCGCGGTGAGAGTGCTCTTCCACGCGAGACCGGTGACTGCCGGGTGCACCACATAGTCTTTGAGCACCTGTTTGCCGATCTTTTCACCGACCTCACGCAACTTGCGGCTGGTCTCTTCCTTGGGGACACGCCCCTTGCCGACCCTGCCGAGTTCGAGATGCTGTACGGCGACACCGTATTGGAACGTCAACGCCAGCACCGCGTTGTACACGATGTTCCCGGCGTTGAACGGTTTCCACCGCTGATCACGCGTCACCCGCAGCAGGCCGTATCCGACGTCGTCGTCCATGCCGAGCACGTTGGTGTACTTGTGGTGCAGGTAGTTGTGCGTCTGCTTCCAGTGCGCGGACGGCCCGGTGTTGTCCCATTCCCACGACGTCGAATGGATCTCGGGATAGTTCATCCAGTCCCACTGGCCGTGCATCACGTTGTGCCCGAGCTCCATGTTCTCGATGATCTTCGAAGCTCCGAGCATCCCCGC
>JAAZAD010000541.1 GCA_012514505.1 Rhodococcus sp. (in: high G+C Gram-positive bacteria)
ACGTGGAGGTCTCCGACGCCGCGATCTTCGGCGATGTGTCCACCACCATCGAGACGGCACTGCGCCGCTGCCACGACCGGTCGACCGAGCTCACCGGGCTCGCCGCGACCGCCTTCGAGATCGCACTGGACCAGCTGGTCCCGGCCGGGGAGCGCATCGATGACTGACACCCTGGCCACGGCGACGACCGGCGCCCAGAGCACCGCCGGGACGACGACCGGCGCCCAGAGCACCGCCGGCCTGCATCGTGCCATGCGGCCCCGCCAGCTCGTCATGATGAGCCTCGGTGGCGCCATCGGGGCCGGCCTGTTCGTCGGGTCGGGGGCGGGTATCGCCGTCGCCGGCCCGGCGATCCTGATCTCGTTCCTGGTGGCGGCCGTTCTCGTCGTGTTCGTGATGCGCATGATGGGCGAGATGGCCGCGGCCAACCCCGCCAGCGGTGCGTTCTCCGAGCACACCGAGAACGCGCTGGGCCCTGTCGCGGGACGGACCATCGGGTGGTTGTACTGGGTGCAGGTCATCATCGTGATCGCCGCGGAGGCCACCGGCGCCGCCGCGATCACCGCGGTGGCACTGCCCGGGATCCCCCAGTGGGCGTCCGCGCTGTTCTACATGATCGCGCTGACGGGCGTGAACCTCGTCGGGGTGCGCCGCTTCGGCGAGGTCGAATTCTGGTTCGCCGCAATCAAGATCGCTGCGATCCTCGGGTTCCTGGTGATCGGTGTCGCGATGATCGCCGGGTGGATGCCCACCTTCGAGACGA
The DNA here is from genome assembly GCA_012514505.1 of Rhodococcus sp. (in: high G+C Gram-positive bacteria). Classification (GTDB taxonomy): domain Bacteria; phylum Actinomycetota; class Actinomycetes; order Mycobacteriales; family Mycobacteriaceae; genus Rhodococcus_F. The sequence continues at coordinate 764 of JAAZAD010000541.1, forward strand.
CCGGCTTCTCCAATCTCACGGCGCACGGCGGATTCGCCCCCACCGGCATCGCCGGTATCGCCGCCGGCCTGCTCATCGTCGTCTTCGCGTTCGGTGGCACCGAGATCATCGCGATCGCCGCCGCGGAGACCGCCGATCCGCGGCGTAACGTGGGCCGCGCGGTGCGCACCCTGGTGTGGCGCATCCTCGTGTTCTACATCGGGTCGGTGCTCGTGATGGTGACGATCCTGCCGTGGACCTCCGAGGATCTCGCGACCGGTCCGTTCGTCGCCGTGCTGCAGGCCGGGGCCGTCCCGGGCGCAGCCGCCGTGATGACCGTGATCGTCGTGGTCGCACTGCTCTCGTCGCTCAACGCGATGCTGTTCAGCGCTTCCCGGATGATCTTCTCGCTGTCGCACCGCGGATCCGCGCACCCCGTCTTCGGGCGACTGTCGTCCAACGGCGTTCCCCGCAATGCGGTGCTCGCCTCGGTGGCGTTCGGCTTCGTCACGGTCGGATTGAACTATCTCTACCCCGACCGGGTGCTGCCGCTGCTGCTCAACGCCGTCGGCTCCACGATCCTGGTGCTGTGGACGTTCGTCGCGGTCTCGCACCTCGTGCTCCGTCGTCGCGCACGCCGCAACGGCACCGAGGATGCACTGCCGCTGAAGATGTGGGGCTTCCCGTACCTGTCGTACGCGACGCTCGGTCTGCTCGCCGGCATCGCGGTGCTCGCCCTGTTCGACACCGCTGCCCGCACGCAGCTGCTCGCGACCGGCGCGTTGACCGCAGCGATCGCCGGTACCTGCACGGTGCTGGCACGGCGACGCGCTGCGGCCGAGACGGCTCGGGTCGAGACGGTTCAGGAACGCCAACCGTAAGGACGCGTGATTATCTCCATGAAGTGACCGGCGGGGTCGAGGAAGTAGGTTCCTCGACCCCCGTCGTTTCTGTTGATGCCGTGCGCCGACTGCCGGGGGTCGGCCCAGTGTTCGATCTTCTGCTCGAGGATCCGGGCATAGATCTCGTCGAACTCCTCCTCCGACACCAGGAATGCGTAGTGCTGCGGCGGATACTCCACATCCGGTGGCGGTTCGGCGAAATCGAGGGTGACGCCGTTGGCGAGTTCGACAGCGAGGAAGTGCCCGGCGGGCACCGGATCGGGCAGCCCGAACAGGGTGGTGAGGAAGTAGGCCGAATGCTGCTTGTCGTCGGCCGCGACGATGGTGTGGTTGAACGCAATACTCAAGGAGAACTCCTTGTGGTCCCGCGCCTCCATGCCTGACGCAGTCCGTCATCGACACGCGACGCTGCGTCCAGAGATACCTTCCGCGCCGGAGGGATGCAAGCGATGAGTTCTCCGCGCTTCCCGGGTCTGTACTCGGCGACAACCTTCGAAAGGGGACGACGATGAAGCTCACGGTGACGACCTTCGTATCGGCCGACGGGGTGGCCCAGGGACCGGGCGGCCCCGACGAGGACCGCAGCGACGGCTTCGAACGCGGTGGCTGGGTGGTGCCGCTGTTCGACGAGGACACCGGCACGTTCATCGACGAGGTGTTCTCGAAGGTCGACGCATTCCTGCTGGGCCGGAACACCTACGACGTCTTCGCTGCGTCGTGGCCGAACTCGACCGATCCCGACGATCCGGTCGCCCGTGCACTCAACACCCTCCCGAAGTACGTCGCCTCCACGACGCTCACCGACCCGAAGTGGCAGAACACCACCGTCCTCGAGGGCGACGTGCCCACCGCGGTCGCGGAACTGAAGAAGCAGCCGGGACGGGAACTGCAGGTGCACGGCAGCATCCGTCTCGTCCACACCCTCTTCGAACACGATCTCGTCGACGAGTACCGCCTTATCACGTTCCCGGTCGTCCTCGGTCAGGGGCGGCGGCTGTTCCCCACCGGGGGTCGCGACACGAAGTTCGATCTCGTCGAATCGCGCACCACCTCGTCCGGTATCGCCATCACCGTGTACCGGCCGGCAGGACGACCCGAGTACGGACTCGCCGAAGTCGAGTGACCCGAAGTACGAGCCGATCTGTATCGAGAGCTGCTCCGGCTCGCCTGCCGCATCATCTGTTCGAGGCGGCTACGGACCTCGTTCCGGAACGGTCGGCCGGGGCCCGCTCTTGGGGGCCGGTCAAGATAGCATCGGGGCGGGAACTAGGTCAGGACTGGAGATGCCCCGCAACAGACGTCCGCAGGATCGGGAAGAGAAACGCGCAGAGATCGTGGTAGCCGCCCGGCGGTTGTTCGTCGAGGAAGGATACGACGCGGCATCGATGACGCGGATCGCCCGTGACGCCGGAGTCGTATCGAACACGCTGTACTGGTATTTCCAGGACAAGGACTCGATATTGATCGCGGTCCTGGATGCGGTTCTGGCCGACTCGATGGCCTCCTACAGCGAGATACTGGGCTCGGGCCTGGCCGATCGACTCTTGTGGTTGGTCGAAGAATTGGAGCAGCTGGGTCGGTTGGTGAGCACGGTGCACACACGCGCCGAGAAGTCCGCGTCCGTTCAGCAATGGCACCAGCAGTTCCACACACTGGCCGAAGGATTGTTCCGGGCAGAGCTGATCGAACTCGGCGTGCCCGCTGACGAAGTCGATCCGCTGGTAGCGATCGGCGTTTTCGTGGTCGAGGGCTTGCTGATGCACCCGACGGATCAGGCTCAGCGGCGCGCGGTGATCGAGACGTTGCTCAGCAGCGCTCGCAGTCGTGCCGCAGCCACCGGCTGAGCACCCGGTCTTCGTCCGCGAACTCGGAGCGACCTACTGTGCGGCGCGTGCGGTGTGGTCGAATTGCCTTTCCAAGAAAGAGAGTTGGTCACGCACGGCGCGTTCGAAGTGCTCACCCACGTAGATGTCGAAGTGGTCGCACACGTAGCTCTGAACCTGCACGTGCGCCAGGCCCTGTGCGTGACGCTTCGTGGTCTTCGCGGGCGCGGGCGCGTCGTTGTCGCAGACACACAGCAACGTCGGAATGCTGAAGCGGGCCAGCGCACGACCGGGTCGATCGAGCGGAAGACGCAGCGCCAGCCGGGCAGCGAGAGCGTTGGCCGCCTCGAATTCGCCGTTCGGACCGCGCAATACACCCCAGATGCTGTCGCGGCCGACCCCGGTCTCGGGTTCTTCCCTACCGTCGATCTCCGTCGGCTCGATGTTCTTCGACAGTTGAGCCCGCACCGACGGAAGCCGTTTCAATACCGTGCTGGTGCGCCGCGAGAGCCGGGTCCCCGCGGGCAGGAGTGCGGAAGCGCCGGCGAGGGCGTCGGGTGAGGCCACGAACGCGGGCATCCAGGACGTCCCCGCCATCGGCAACAGGATC
>JAAZAD010000542.1 GCA_012514505.1 Rhodococcus sp. (in: high G+C Gram-positive bacteria)
GCGATCGCGTCGATGTTGGTGAGCCCGACGGCGTTCTCGATCTGCGGTTCGATTCCGATTCTGCCCACTTCCAGCCCGTTGGCCTTCTCGAGTTGCGTCAGCAGCAGGTCGAGCGCCTGGACATGGCTCGCGTCGGGCACTTTCGGCAACAGAATTGCATCGAGGTGCGCGCCCGCCCGATCCACTACCTCGGCCACGTCCCGATACGTCCACTCGGTGGTCCAGTCGTTGACGCGAACCACCTTGATCTGGTCGCCCCAACCGTCCTCGGCGAGTGCCTCCGAAACGCGAATGCGTGCTTCTTGCTTCGCGACGGGAGCAACGGCATCTTCGAGATCGAGGAAGATCTCGTCGGCAGGTAGCCCTTTCGCCTTGTCGATCATCTTCCGGCTACTGCCGGGCACCGCCAGAACCGAGCGCCGCGGCCTGTTCCGAGACACCATGATCGTCACGTCCTCTCCGACCGGATCAGCCACACTCAACCTGCACGCCACGTCGACTCGACACTGGGATTCCACGGTTGACGCGGCAAGGATCTAGCCTTGCAAGCATGGCAGCTGCGAACAAGGACAACGTATCAAAGCGGTGCGTTATGCTCAACCGGTGAGAGCCCTGATATATGCGCGAGTCTCCTCTGACCCCACCGGCCGAGGCCGAAGCGTTGCCGACCAGATAGTTGACTGCCGCGACATCTGCACCCGCAACGGGTGGACGATCGTTGACGAACTCCAAGACAACGACATCGGCGCTTCCCGCTGGTCCGGAAAGGACCGCCCCGAGTATCGACGCCTACAGCGACTACTCACCGACGCCGATGTACTGGTCACCTGGGAAGCATCACGGGCGAACCGCGACCTCACCGCGTACCTCGAACTGCGCGAACTGTGCGCCGAACACAGTGTGCTGTGGTCGTACTCCGGCCGCACCTATGACCTGACCCGAGGTGATGACCGGTTCACAACAGGTCTCGACGCGCTCCTGTCCGAGAAGGAAGCCGAGACCATGCGCGAACGGGTGCTACGCGGACTCAAGTCCCGTGCAGCGGCCGGGGAACCACACGGACGGGTCCCCTACGGGTACATGCCAGCGTTCAACGAGCACGGGCAGCGTGTTCGTGTGCCGCACCCAGACGAGGCGCAAGTACTCCGAGACGCGGCGAAGATGGTTCGCGCCGGCCAAACCCTGCGGTCAATCGCCCAGCAATTCAACCGCGAGGGCCGCGGCTACCGTGGCCGTGACTGGACAAGTGTCGAACTGCGCCGAAAACTTCTATCCCCCACCTATGCGGGATACCGGGTACATCACGGCAACCAGGTGCAAGCGACATGGGAACCGATATTCACCGCAGACGAGCACCGAGCTGTAACCGCGATCCTCACCGACCCCGACAGACTCACACAGCACGGATCGGCACCCAATCACCTGCTGACCGGAATTGCCACGTGTGGGGTCTGTGGCTCCCCTGTAGGCCGACGGAAGAACAAGCCGTCAGGCACCAGTTCATACACCTGCCCCGCCAAGTTCTGTGTGACCCGATCGAAGGGGATCGTTGACGAGGTTGTCGAAGCGGTCGTTATCGCTCGACTGTCCCGGCCGGACGTTGCCGAGGCATTGACGGCCGGTGATGGTTCCCAGCGTCGGGAAGCTCTCGCAGAAGCGCGTGTGCTCAAGTCGAGACTTACTGCCTACGAGCAGAAGGCCATCGACGGGGATCTCGAACCGGACGAGTACACACGTCTGCGCGACGGTCTGCGCGTCAAACTCGCTGACGCCGAGGCGCGGGCGGATAGCTTCACGGGAGGCTCACCCCTACCGGGCCAAGTCGCCGGCCCGGACGCTCCGCAACTGTGGGAGGAACTCTCGATTGAATCGAGACGCGAAATCGTTCGTGCTCTCTGCCGCGTGATGATCGACAAGGCACCGCGGACGGATACCGGGAATCCGAAGTACGTACGCATCGAATGGAAGGTGTGAGCTTTCCCACGCACAACTTATGCGTATACCTACGTATTGGTACGTACTGATGTGTAGCGCCTGGCCTGGCGAAAGTCCCTGCCCCACAACAAAGCCGAACGGCATGGTGGGCGTTGTAGGTTGAGGTAGCTCAAGTGAGCAAAAGGACCAGAAGCAAGGAGTCCGAGCGAAGGGCGGCAACCCTGAAACTCGACCAGACCCCTTGCCCCCGATATTCGGAGGCTACATCAATGTCTGACCTCGCAACACACCCCGTGACTGACCACCCCGAGTGGATCAAACAAGCAGAGATTCCGAAGCTCGTGCCGGTTGGTCGTACGACCGTTGCCCGAATGATCGAGAGCGGAGACCTACCCGCCGTTCGATTCGGGAAGACCGTACTCATCAAGTACACGGACTTCCTCGCAGCATTCCGCCCCGTCGCGTGAGCCGGGGGGAACTGGCCCCGAACCTCCAGGAATACGTCAACCGCGTTGTCGCGCAAGCGCCACCGCTCACTGACGCACAGCAACAGCAGGTAGCTGCCCTGTTTCGGGCCAACAAGCAAGCCCTCACTCGTCGCCGCGACGCCGCACTTAGGCTGCCGCCGCTGGCGGATGGCCGCCGTGACCCCCTTCAGCGATCACCAGGGGACGCCCATGCATGACCGAACCCTCACCCTCGACCAGCGTGCACGCGCCGCACGGTGCCTGCACCAGCGAACCGGCTTCACCGGACTGCACCCCACCGCAGAAGTACGTGCCCTATGGGTTCGCAACCAAGGCGACGACCGAGCAATAGCCGAACTCATCCACCAGAAGGGAGGGCTTGCGTGAGCGTTGCAATCCCCACCGGCCAAGACCAACAAGACCAAGAGCCGGCACCGACCGAGGTGCAGATCGTCACAGGCGCATGGTTGGACGCGAAGGAGTTCCCCCCATTGCAGTGGGTTGTCCCCGGGGTAATCCCCGAAGGGCTCTCGTTGCTTTGTGGTGCACCGAAACTCGGCAAATCGTGGATGGCCTTGGGCACAGCCCTTGCCATCGCTACGGGTGGCGTAGCACTCGGGTGCATCCCAGTCGGCAAACCCCGCCCGGTGCTGTACCTGGCGCTAGAAGATGGCCACCGCCGACTACAGCAAAGGTCACGGCAACTACTCGGACATGGTGTGAAAATTCCCCACCGACTGCACTGCGTCATCAAAGGCACCCCCGCGCAGCTACAGGTCGCCATGATCGACTGTCTACAGGAGCACAAGACGCAGAAGCCGGTCGTCATCGTGGACACCCTCGCAAAGATTCGCCCCGCGTCCTCATCCTCACAGTCGGCATATGAAGCGGACTACCGGTTCGTGAGTGGCCTCAAAGACATTGTGGACAACATCACCAGCGCATCCATGATCCTGGTTCACCACACGAACAAGCGTGGAGAAGGCGACTTCGTGGACGGGGTAAGCGGTACCCAAGGCATCGCAGGGGCCGCAGATTCAACCGTCGTGCTGCGACGTACCCGCAACGAATCTGGTGCCGTCCTAAGCGTCACAGGCCGCGACGTGATGGAAGACGAATACGCCATCACATCAGACAACGGCACCTGGACCCTCGACGGCGGAGACCTCAAAGCAGCCTCCGCAGCACTGGTCGAAAAGAAGCAGACCGAAAACGTAGGCGACCGCATGACCGAAGTCATCAAGTTCGTGTGTGCACGAACCGAGACCCGCTCTGCTGATCTAGCCGAACACCTGGGAATCGAGTCGAACCAAGCACGGACCTACCTAAGTCGGGCTTACGACTCCGGTCGAATCCAACGGGTCCGTCTCGGTGTGTACGGGGGTGTTGCACCTGTTGCACCTGTTGCGGATCACCTGGAATACGAGCCCCCCGCAACACAAGCAACACATGCAACACCTTCTGTGCATGACAACGTGCGCCCATTCAACACCTGGCGCGTAGCAGGCACACCCACCACCGGAGCACCCCATGACTGACAACAACCAATACGTCATCGGACAACCCGACGTAATCGCAGCCATCGTCAAAGCCATTGCCGCCAGCCCCTGCCCCGACTGCAACGCAGACACCGAACAGACCACCGACCAACACGGCACGCAACACCTCGCCGTCCTGCACGACAACACCTGCCCCACCTACCGAGAGATGAACTCATGACCAACACCACCGATGGACTCCTCGACATCGCACGAGGAAGCGCACACGCACGCCTGCGCGGACTGGCCGACAGGTCGAAGTACTTCACCGAGAACCAACTCGTACACCTCGACCGACTCCTCGGAGAGTTCGACCGACGCACACGCGCCGAACGCGCAGAACTCAAGGAAGAAGCACGCCTCGCACGCATCGCCCGGCAGGAGGACGAATGACCCTCCACAATCCCTGCATCGAATGCGGACAACCCACCGACACCACCCGCTGCGACCGATGCAAACCCGACTACCCGACAGGTGGACCCAAGACCGGCAGCCCCCGCAAGATCGGCTACGGCACATCGTGGGACAAGCTCTCGAAACGAGCCCGACGAATGCAACCATTCTGCTCCGACTGCGGCACACCCGAAGACCTCACCTGCGACCACTCACCCCAAGCATGGGAACGACACGAGGCCGGACTACCCATCCGACTGCAAGACGTGGACGTTGTATGCCGCCGCTGCAACACCGACCGAGGCGCAGCCCGAGGCCCCAACCTCGGACCCGGACACCGCAACCCAGGGGGGATAACCCAACCCCAAGGGGGTAGGAGCCGCGGGGGTGAGGCCAAATCTCAGTCACACACCCCTGGGGGGTATATCCTGGGTGCCTGTGCGCCACGTGGAGCGACTTTTTCGGCTCCCGAGGGTGATGGGTTGGGGGTGACGAATTGAGGGCGGGTCCGAAGGCTGCAATTACCGCCGATCCGTTGGATTTCTCCGCGCTGGGTAAGCCGGGGTGGAA
>JAAZAD010000543.1 GCA_012514505.1 Rhodococcus sp. (in: high G+C Gram-positive bacteria)
CGTATGAACTCACAGGGCCACAGTCGCTGACCCATCCGCAGATGGTTCATGACATCGGTTCGGCGCTCGGGCGCCACGTGCCGTTCGTCGAGGTGCCGCGGGAGGAAGCGGAAGCGGTGCTTGCTCGCTCGATGGGTGAGTACGCCGGGTGGTATCTGGATGGTCGGGCGCTGCTCGTCGATCATCCACAATCGGCATTGACGACGGTCGAGGAGATTCTCGGCCGGCCCGCGACGACCTTCGCTCGGTGGGCCGCCGCGAATGTCGAGTTGTTTCGCTGACTCGTAGAGCGCCTCACTCGTGCGGCGTGCCGAGTTCGCCACCTGGGGACAATTCCACCGCGTCGATACCTGCCTGCTGGGCATGGTGGACGAACTCGGCTCCGGGGCCGAAGAACAATCGGGGGCGCACGGCGTCGAGGCCGACCGGCCACAGGGTGCCGTAGTGGATCGGTACTGCCAGTCCCGCAGCCACGAGACGCGCGACGACCGCGGCTCGGGACGGGTCGAGGTGACCGTTGCCGAGGGTGGGGCCCCAGCCGCCGACGGGAAGCAACGCGATGTCGACGGGGCCGACGTGGTCGGCAAGGCCCGGATACAGATCGGTGTCACCGGCGAAGTAGGTCCGGCGGTCGCCCTCGACGACGAAGCCGATCGCCGGCGCGAGTTCCGGGCCGCGTCGCCAGCGCCGGCCGTCGTGCCGGGCGGGCACGGCTCGGACGGTGACGCTGCCGATCCGTATCTCTTCGCCGATGCGCAGCGGCACCAGGCGGTCGGCGAACCGGCGCAGTGCGGGCAGACCGTCGATCGCTCCCCACGGGGTCACGATCGGAATGCTCGGATCGAGCAGCCGCAACGACGGTAGATGTGTGTGGTCTGCGTGCAGATGCGAGAGCAGGACCGCGTCCGGGTTTCGCACGTGCGGCCCGCTGGGAGTGGGGCCCTGTCGGCGGCGCAGATGCGCGACGCGGTCGGTCAGCACCGGATCGGTCAGGACGACCGTCCCCCGATCCGCGATCAGCGTGCTGGCATGTCCGAGCCAGCGCACACCGGACGGGGCGTCATCTCGGCCCGCGGTGGTGTTCACGCCCCTTACGATTCCAGACGAGGGGAGGGACTGAGATGCGCACGGTGAGTGGGATGGTTCGAGTGCTCGTCGAGTTCCTTGTGCTGTGGAGTTTGTCGGCGCTCGCGATCATCGTGCTCGACCGCATCCTCGGTGGCATCACACTGGATCCGTCCGGCTTCGCTCCGATTCCGACCCTTCCGGCCGCGTTGGCGCTGTCGTTGGTCTTCGGGCTGCTCAACGCGGCGCTGTGGCCCGTGATGATGCGGTTGATGTCATGGATCGGGCCCGTACTGTTGTTCGTCGGGGTGTTCGTGGCCGGTGGACTGATCATGCTGCTCACGCTCTACCTCGTACCGTTGGCGTCGGTGGACCGATGGCAGGATGCGTTCTTCCTCGCGGCGCTGCTCTCGCTGTTCACGTCCGTGGTCTCGGGAGCCATCGCTTCCCGCTCCGATCACGCATACCGGTTGATGCAGGTACGCCGACAACGGTTCCGATTGCGTCGCCGCAGGGTTCTCGCGGACGCGTCCCCGGGGTTGTTGTGTGTCCAGATCGACGGCCTCGGCTACGACGTGCTGCGCCGCGCGATCGCCGACGGTGTGACTCCCGGGTTGGCGAAGTTGGTGCGTGAGACCCACCGCCTGATGCCGTGGCATACGGACTGGAGCAGCCAGACGGGCGCGACCCAACTCGGCGTGCTGCACGGCTCGAACCACAACGTGCCTGCCTTCCGCTGATACGACAAGAGCACCGGACGGGTCTCGGTGTTCAGCAACCCGGCCGACAACGAACAGCGAGAACTCGAACGCAGCGACATTCCCGGGCTGCTCGCGCGCGACGGTGCGAGCCGCGGGAACCTGTTCACCGGGGGCGCGCACGACAACGTGCTCGTCGTCAGCCGCATGCGTGGTGCGCGCCTCGGTGGCGGTGCCGGCTACCGCGACTATTTCGCCGATCCGGCGAGCGCACTGCGCACCGTCATCAGGATGGTCGCGGAACTGCAACGGGAAGTACGTCAGTCTCTGCGGCAGAAGCGAAAAGATATCCGGCCGCGGGTGCCGCGGGGCGGGGTGTACCCATTCGTCCGAGCGTTCGCGACGGTGCTGGCCACCGACGTCGCCGCTGCCGCGGTGGTCGGAGATCTGATCAAGGGACGCAGCACCGTCTATCTCGATCTGATCGGGTACGACGAGGTGTCGCACCACTCCGGTATCTCCCGGCCCGAGACCCTTGCGGTGCTGACCAAACTCGACGACGTCGTCGAGATGCTGCTCGCCGTGGTGGCGCAGGCCGACCGGCCGTACCGCGTGGTGGTGCTGTCCGACCACGGCCAGAGTCAGGGCGCGACCTTTCTGCAACGCTACGGGGAAACACTGGGGCAGTTGGTGATCCGGCTGGCATCAACGTGCAAATCGGACGCTGTCCGGCGTCACTGGTACGAGCGTCGATCCGAGGTGCCTTCCCAGCCGGGAGCGGAAGGGCGTGGCGACGCCGCGGCCAGTGTGCATTCGCCGACCGCCGGTGAGGAGGCGCACCCGTCTACGGGTGAGCCGATCGTGCTGGGCTCGGGCAACCTCGGTCTGATCTACTTCCCGCACCTGCCCGGTCGCGCCGACATCCATGCCATCGAGGCTGCCCACCCCGGGCTACTCACCGGCTTGCGTGAACATCCCGGGATCGGCTTTCTGCTCGTCGCGGCGCCTGGCGGATCTGTGGTGCTCGGGCCCCACGGACAGGTCGACCTGACCACCGGCGAGGTGACCGGCGAGGACCCGCTGGCGGTGATGGGC